>JAESQQ010000224.1 GCA_016765095.1 Planctomycetota bacterium
CGCGGTAGCCGCTCGCGGAGGCGGCCTTGCGTCGCTTCTTGCGACGGCTGCGTCTCCCGCCCCCTCCCGCGCCAGCCTCGAGGGCCTTCCGGATCCCTTGGGCGAACTCGGTCCCGTTCTGGGGGCGGCGGTGGGGCTCCTTCTCGAGGGCCCAGGCCACAAACTCGATCAGTGGCTTCGACACGCCGGCCGTTTGGAGGGGCTCGGTCTCGAGGACGTCCTTGACCTGGCGTTCGAGGAGCAGGCGTGGGGTTGGGGCGTTGAAAGGCCAGCGGTTGCAGAGCAGCTCGAACAGGAGCACGCCGAGCGAGTAGAGGTCCGAGCGCCCGTCGAGGGGGCGGCTGAGCGCGGCCTCGGGGGACATGTAGGCCGGCGTGCCGAGGACCGTGGCCTGATCGCGCTCGCCCGCGCCGAGCGCGATCCCGAAGTCGACGAGCACAGGCTCTCCGTCGGCGTCGAACAGAATGTTCTCGGGCTTGATATCGCGGTGGACTTGGCCCGCGGAGTGCACTGCTTGGAGGCCCTCGGCGAGCCGAGCCGCCCAGGCTACGGCCTCCTCGAAGGTCGGCTTTTCTTCGCGGAGCCGGGTGCGCAGGGAGGGGCCCGGGAGGCGCTCAAGGATCAAGTACGGGTCGTCGCCTTCGCGGCCCGCGTCGAGCACGCGCACGATCGCTACGTGGTGGACCTTGGCGAGAGCTTTGCCCTCGGCGAGGAAGCGCTCGACGAGCTCGGGGTTTCCCCAGATTCGCTTGGCGTCGAGGAGCTTGACGACGACTTGGGAGTCGAGGCCGAGGTGAAGCGCGGCCCACGTCGTGCCGTCGGCGCCGCGGCCCAGAATTGACTCCAGGCGGCAGCCTCCGACGACGCGGCCCGGCTCGCTCACGAGGGGCGGAGGAGGACCTTGAGCACGCCTTGCTCGCGGGATCGCTCGAAGGCGGCGACGCCCTCTTCGAGCGAGAACTCGCCGTGGATCATGGCCTCGACAGAGACCCGCCCTTGGGCGAGGGCCTGGAGAGCAGGCTCGAAGCGCCCGCAGCGAGAGCCGACGACGGTCACCTCGTTGATCACGAGCGGGGCGAGCGAGAGCTCGTGGCTCGCGGCGACGGTGCTCTTGAGGACGAGGGTTCCCCGCGGCGAGACGACGCGCATGGCCATCGCCAAGCCCTTTTCAGAGCCCGTCGCTTCGACGACGAGGGGTGCTGGGGCCTCGTCGAAGTCCTCGAGGAGGGTCGTGTGAATCCCGAGCGAGGCCGGGTGCTCGAGCTTGCAGGGGTGCTTGCCGATCAGCTGGACCTGGGCGCCTGCGGAGTGCATGACCTGGGCGCAGAGCTGACCGAGCTTGCCGTCGCCGAGGACCACGACTCGTTGGCCGGGCTCGAGGTGAACCTGCTCAAGGATCTCGTAGGCCGCCGCGAGGGGCTCGGTGAACACGGCTTGCTCGTCGCTGACCGAGTCCGGCACGACTCGGAGGTTGGCGATCGGGGCCGCGACTTCTTCTGCGAACGCGCCGTCCGAGCCCATGATCCCGAGCACCGTGCGGGTCGGGCAGTGGCGGCCCATGTCGCGCAGGCAGGCCGGGCAGGTGCCGCAGGCGAAGTTGATCTCGCAGGTCACCCGCTTGCCGATCATTTCGTCAGGTCCTTCGAGGACCTCGCCCACGAACTCGTGGCCGGGAATGCCCTTGAAGTCCATGTAGCCCTTGAGGATCTGCTGATCCGTCGAGCAGATCCCAGCGCAGCGGACGCGAAGTCGCGCCCAGCCCTCCGGGACCTCGGGGCGGGCTCGGTCGTTATCGAACCGAAGCGTCTCGCCGTCCCATACCAGTGCTTTCACAAACGTCTCCTCGACGGGGTTGCGGAAAGGGAGGGGGTTCCCCTCTAGTCCTTCACACGCTTTACGAACTGTCCGTCGCGGGTGTCGACGCGAATCTTCTCGCCGATCTCCAGATACGGGGGTACTTGAACCACGAGGCCGGTCTCGGTCGTGGCGGGTTTGGTCGTGCTGCCAGAGCCGCTCGTCTTGATCGGCGGTGTGGTGTCCTTGACGACGAGGTCGACATGGTTGGGCAGCCGGATCCCGAGGACCTCCTCGTCGAGCTTGAGCGCGGTCAGCCCTTCGAGGTCGTCGATCAGGTAATCGAGCGCGTCACCGAGATCCTCCTTGGTCAGGAAGAACTGCTCGTAGGACACAGCGTCCATGAAGTGGAGCTTGTCGCCCTCCGCGTAGAGGTAGCTGACCGCGCGCTCGTCGACCCCTGGGGCCTCGACCTTGTCGCCGCCGCGAAAGCTCTTGTCTTGGGTGAACCCGGTGCGGGGGTTCTTGAGCTTGACCTTGACGATTAAAGAGGCGCCGCGGGCAGTCGGATTCTGGCGAACCACGCTGACAATCTGCCAGGGTTCGTCGTCTAGGCTGATCCAGAGCCCCTTCTCGAAGTCGCTTGTCGAGATCATGGCCGGCTACCATAGCGGAAGGCCGGGCTCCATCCAGGACCAGCCCTGGGGAGCTATGAGCGAGACCGAGCCCGAGAAATCACGCAAGGCGATTCCGCTCCTGTTCTGGCTCGTGATCGTGACCCTCATGGGCCTCGCGATCGGCCTCTGGCAGCCCTGGAAGAAGGGCCTGACCCACACCCCGAACTCACCCGAACTCCTGATTCAGCAGCTGAGGGACCCCGCTCGGAGCAAGACGGCCTACCTGCAGCTCGTCAGCAGCGGGGAGGCGGCGGGTCCAGGGCTCCTCGCGGCGGCCAAGGACGAGGCCTTTCCGGCTCGAAGCGAGGCGATCGAACTCCTGGGGCGGGTCCGCTATCAGCCCGCGATCGAGTATCTGGTCAGCCTCCAGGACCCCGCCTTGGGCCGAGTCCGCCTGACGGCGCTCGGGAACATTGGCGGACCCGAGGCCCTCGCCGAGCTCCGCAAGGGCCTCTCGGGGGGCGGGGAGGAGATCCGATTCGTGGCGCTGCGCAAGCTGAGCGACTGGCCAGAGCCCGTCGAGCGAGCGCTCCGGGACGAGGTCTTGGTGTTCCTCAAGGACACAGAGTCTGGGAGGCGAGAGTTCGCTGCGCTCTTCTGCGGGCGCCAGCGGGACGAGCAGGCCGTGACGCCTCTGGTCGCCTGTCTAGACGACCCCCAGGGCGACGTGCGGAAAGCGGCCGCCTGGGCTCTCGCTCAGATCGGCGACGAGGAGGGACTCAAGGCCGTTCAGGCCGCCTACGCCAGAGGTGCGATCCCTGAGGATCGCTGAGGCGTCAACCGGCGCCAGGTATAGTCGTGGCGCCTTGCGACCGAGTCCCGGGTCGCTAGCTCGAGGGAGGCACCGTGCGTGCTGCTGTCCTGATCACACTCCTCCTGGTCGCGTCGTCCCCGGCGCTGGGTCAGGCAGAGTTCGCTCGGCGCCTCAGGGTCCAGTCCTCCGCCGACATGGTTGTTGGCGGAAAGACAACGAAGCTCAAAGGGAAGATCGAGTTCGACTATCGGTTGCGAGTGGTCAAGTCTGGATCGAAGCGCTACGTCGAGGTGATCCTGGATCGCCACTTCACCAAGGTCTTGGCCGACGGCACCGCCAAGCTCCACATGGAGCTGTCGAGGGACCGCTATCGGGAGGTCAGCTCGGACGGCAAGGAAGACCTCCTCCTCTACAAAGACGCCCCCAGCCAGCTCCAGGAGGCGCTCCGGGCGATCTTCGGGACTCCGCTCGCGCGCTACGCGATCGACGCGCAAGGGCGTGAGCAAGGCTTGCAGATCCTGGCCAAGCCTGCGGCGAAGGGATATGTCGAGACCGAGTTTGTGCACGAGACGCTGCGCTTCTTCCACGGCCCGATCGTGCCGGGGGTGACGAGCTGGAAGGCCAAGCGCGCGATCGGGATCGGGAGCGGCAACCTGCTCCGGGGTGAGCTGACCTATACCCCTCGCCCGGAGCCAAAGGACGGCAAGATCCTGGTGGACATTACGGGTCGGTTGACGGGGTCGAGCAAGAAGGGATCCGTCCAGATCCAGAAGGTCCTCTACGAGGCAAAGGGAGGGGCCGCCTACGACCCACAGACCAAGGAGTGGGTCAGGGGCAAGATCAAGTTCGCCGTTAGCGGGGAGATTCGCATGGGGAAGGAGGTCGGGGTCCTCAAAGGCAAGGTGGTCTATATGCTGAGTTCGCCGAAGAAGGGTGACTCCAAGCGTTGAGCCCGAGGCGAGCGCGGCGGGGTCAGGAGGGACAATGGGTGAACCCGTAGCCAACGAGGCCCTCGCCGAAGTCGAAGCCCGCCTCGAGCGCGAGGTGGCTGACCTCCGCAAGATCCTCGCGGCCGACCTCCCCGCGCACATTCGGCGCTGCGCGCGGGTCGTGTTCGAGCGGAGCTCCCAGAGCGACGCGCTCAACGACGCCGCGCTCCAGTCCTTCAAGCAAGCGACCGAGGCGCTCGCGAACGCCCTTCCTGGAGAGGTCTTGGCCCCGCTCTCGGAGCTGGGCGCCTGGGCCTGGCCGGTTGGGACGCCCTTTCCCGAGGCCCCCAACACGCTGGGCGAGCTTCCGGTCCTCGCGAACGCCCTGGCGGTCGTGGAGGAGCGCCTGGGGGCGCTGTTGCGCGAGCACGGCTTTGGCCCCGAGGACATGGGTGATCGAGCGGCTTACGTGGAGCCGGCCTACTTCGTGGGCGGGCTCTACTTGAAGAGCGTCGTGGCGAACTTCTGGAGGGCGCTCGCGGACTACGACGCCTTGAGCCATGAGGTGGGCGAGCTGGCGAGCGCCGACGAGCGCGCCGCGCGGCGCAAGCGCTGGGAACAGGCCCCATGAAGACTCCCCTCGGACTCCTCCTGACCGCGTCGGGGGCCGGTCTGCTCTACGTCGGCTATCAGAAGCACAACGAGGTCGGCGAGTCGGTCGGGCGCTTCTTCACCGGGACCAACAGCACCGAGACCAAGCTCTTCTTGCTCGGCGGGGTGGTGTGCGTCTTGATCGGGCTGGGCCTGCTCGGCATGGTCAAGCTGACCAAGAACGGCCCCAAGAAGTAAGCCCTTACCAGGAGCCGACTTCGGGCAGGAACCCGTCGACCAAGTCGGCCTCGACCGTCCGCCCGGCGGTGCAAGGCAGGCCTTGCTCGATCGCGTCCACGATCGCGAGGGCTGGGATCTCATGCCCTCCCGCGAAGAGTTGGCGGAGCGCTTCTCGGGTGGCAGCAGGTCCGCCGGGGGCCCAGCAGCCGAGCAAGAGCGTGAGCCCGACTTGCCAGAGCCAGACGATCCGGCCGAGCCAGCGCTGGTCTGGGCGGAGGAGCGGGCCTGGGTGGCGGTAGGTCACGATCCAGAAGCTGGCCAGGGCGTGGTAGCGGACGTAGCTCTCGTCTGGGCCGGGGTCTGCGGCCCGACTCGGCCCGAGGCGAGCGAGGACCCCGCGGGTTTGGCGGCGAAAGGCCATGTCCACGAGCAAGATCGCGAGCGCAAACCCGACGAGGCCTGCGCTGACGCCGACCGCAGTCCACTTTCCGAGGGAGCCCCAGTATGTGGAGATCGCGACGAGGGGGAGCGCGAGCAGAGCCAGCAGGACCAGGCTCGGGCTGAGCCCCGAACCGAGTCGCAGGAAGACTGCGTGATTCGGGAGGTCGACGGCACCCCAGTTGGCGCCTCGCGAAAGGGGAGGGGCCTCGGGCGGAGGGGCCTCGAGCGGGAGCCGGACTCGGGCCACCGAGCCGCGCCGCTCGAGGAGGAGGTAGTAGCCGCGCCTCGAGTTGCGAGCCGAGAGCTCGTCTAAGTAGGGGGTCGGGGCGTCGGGGGGGAGCTGGATCGTGGCTGTGTAGGTCTCGTGATCGACGGAGAAGGTGGTCAACGCGCCCAAGAACTCCTGGGAGGACCGCAAGTCCCAGTCGCGCTGGGAGTCGAGGAGCCTCGACTCCTCGATCGCGAGCACGCCTAGGGCACGCGTCTCTGTCGGGCCGTGGCCCTCGTCTTCGAACTCGACCTCGACGGGTCCCTCGAGGGCCTCGTCCCAGTCGGCCCCGTAGCGCGGAGCGAGGCGGCGCCAAGTCCTCCAGAAGTCGAGGGCCCCCAGGACGCGGAACGAAATCCAGGCCGGGAAAGCCGTCCCAACGACCGTCGCAAGCAGCCCCGGCCAGCCCTGCAGGGCCGAAAGCGCGGCGAGGATAATGGCGAGCGCGAGTCCAGCGCAGGTCGTCTCTGGTCCCAGAAGCGAGACCAGGCGCGGCTCGCGCGGCTCGACACCGTGCACGGCTTCGATCCCGCGGAGGTGCCCCGTCACGAGGGAGCCGAAGGAGTCGGCGTAGACGACCCCGAACAGAAGCACGAAAGCCGTGAGGAACCGGAGCCAGCCCGGGCGATCCAAGCGGTTCACGACGCCACCCCGGCTAGGGGTGTGGGGGTCGACCCAGACCGCGAGCTCTGAACCCGGGAGGTATCGATCGCGGAGGGTTTGGGCTTCGTCTAGGTCGTGACGCTCCGAGCCGTCGTGGCCGAAGTTGAGCCTGGCCGGAGCCCCGCTCTCGGTGCGGAGCCGCAGCGTCCAGGTGCCTTTGCCTTCCTTGGCGGGTTCGACCTCCGACTTGGTCACGAGCGCGACGCCAGGCTCCCAGAAGAGCAGCTGGTCGCAGATTCGGACGACGCAGTAGGTCTGGACCACAGCCCCGATCAGGATCAAGGAGGTGATCAGGAGGTCCTTGTAGAAGTCCTTAGTCTCTTTGGCCCACTCCTCAGGCTCCACGCCCGGGGGTTCCCACCGCAGGCGCCAGACGGCCCCAAGGGCACGGAGTAGTCGGGCAGGGCTCACGGGGCTCGCGGGGGCGCTGCGGCGCCTGAGGCTGCGTTCGGGATTTGGACGCGCGGGGGCACGGCAGCTCCTTGAGAGGCGAGGGCAAGTCTAGCGGAGCCTGACGGCTTCCAGAGTCACACTCTGGACCTAAACGGGAGTTCACGATCATGAGCGGTCACGTGGAGGCTTGTTGCCGACAGGGAGGCTGGCCGACAGTGACCACTCCCGATCGTGTGCTCCCATTTA
>JAESQQ010000225.1 GCA_016765095.1 Planctomycetota bacterium
AGGGGCGGGGTTTACCCCCGCCCGCCCCTGAGGACGCGCCGAGCGGCCCTCCAGAAGATTGAATCTCTGCAAAGCGGAGCACGATTCTGATCGGGGTCGCCTTCATGAGTCGTGAGACCGCGCTCGCCGCGTGAGTCGATTCCCTGTCGCCGTTGTTATTCCCTCTGTTGATATCCCGTGTTCCTTTTCTCCCTTCCAGGCCCCGGGGTAGGCTCTGACCCTCAGGAGGACCCATGGCGACCCCCACCAAGGCCAGGGCCCGAGCGAGCGCGCTCGAGCGCGCCGCCAAGCAGCTCAACTACGACCTCAGCGCCTACAGCGAAGCTGACCCCGAGCTCGGCTTCAGCTACGTCCTCAACCCGCTCGAATACGCCTGGAAGGTCCACCAAGCCTTCCTCCGCCGCTACGCGCCGACCAAGCCGGGCCAAGTCGAGGCGGTCCTCGTCGGCATGAACCCAGGCCCCTGGGGCATGGCCCAAACGGGTGTTCCCTTTGGGAGCCCGGACGTGGTCCGCGACTTCCTCAAGATCACTGGGATCAAGGTCACCGAGCCGGCCAACGTGCACCCGAAGCGCCGAATCGTCGGGCTCGACTCGCCGCGGAGCGAAGTCAGTGGACGACGTTTGTGGGGCGGGGCCGAAGAGTGCTTCGGGACGGCCGAAGCGTTCTTCGAGAGGTTCTTCGTGCTCAACTACTGCCCGCTCGTCTGGCAGAAGGAGAGCGGCGCCAACCTGACGCCGGACAAGCTGCCCAAGGCCTACATGGCCGAGTGTAACGCCGCCTGCGATCGCCACCTCGAGGCCTCGCTTCGTGCGCTCGGCCCCGAGGTGACCGCGATCGGGATCGGCAAGTGGGCTGAGAAGCAGCTCAAGAAGGTGATCGAGGGAGTCGGCCTCAAGAACCGCGTCGGCTCGATCCTCCACCCGAGCCCGGCGAGCCCGATCGCCAACCGCGGCTGGCTGCCCCAAGCCCGCGTGCAGTTCGAGGCCCTCGGCCACGCCTGGCCCGAGCCCAAGGCGTGAGCCCGCCCTTTCACCTCGCGTTTCCCGTGACCGACCTCGAGGCGACGCGCGCCTTCTACTGCGACGTGCTCGGTTGCGCAGCGGGACGCCGCGCTGAGCGTTGGATCGATCTCGACTTCCGCGGCCACCAACTGAGCGCACACCTGACCGAGTCACGCGGGGACGCGGGACGCACCTTGGTCGACGGGGACGGGGTCCCGATTCCACACTTCGGACTCGTCTTGCCCTGGGAAGAGTGGCACGAGCTCGTGGCCTCCCTCGAGACCCAAGGCGTGACCTGTGAGTTCGGCCCCCGGATCCGATTCGAAGGCCAACTCGGCGAGCAAGCGACGCTCTTCCTCCGCGACCCCTCGGGGAACGCGCTCGAGTTCAAGAGCTTCAAAGACCCAAGTCTGCTCTTCGCCACGGAGTAGCCGGGGCCGTGCGATCCTGCCTACCCAACCCCCAGGAGGCCCCGTGCGCCTAGCTCTGACCGCCCTCTCCCTGGCCCTCCTCCTCCCCTCGGTTGCCACTGCTCAAGCCAACCGCCCCGCCAAAGGCAAAGGTCCCAAGACCGTCGAACTCAAGGCGGCCGACGGCCTCCAGATCCGGGGCGACCTCTACGCGACGGGCAACAAGAGCGGGCCCGTGATCCTGCTTTGCCACCAGGCCCGCTCCTCTCGGGGCGAATACCGCAAGATCGCGCCGCGGCTCCAAGCGGCTGGCTACACCTGCCTCGCCCTCGATCAGCGCTCAGGCGCCGAGTGGGAGGGCGTGGCCAACGAGACCGCTCGCCGCGCCAAAGCAGCCGGCAAGACCGCCGACTACCTCAGCGCGCGCCAGGACATTGAGGCCGGGATCAAGTGGCTCCGTGGCCAGGGTTATCGAGGCAAGCTCGCGCTCTGGGGCTCGTCCTACTCGGCGAGCCTCGTGCTCGTCGTCGGCTCCAAGAGCAAGGAAGTCAGCGCCGTGCTCTCCTTCTCTCCCGGCGAGTATTTCCGCCCCAAGAAGGACTTCGTGCGCAGCGCCGTGGGCGGCCTCGCCAAGAAGCCGGTCCTGATCGTCTCCCCGGCCAAGGAGCGCAAGCAAGCCGAGCCGATCGGAGCGGCGATCCCCAGCGCAAAGCTCGTGATCGACGCCAAGATCCTGCACGGCTCGCGGACGCTCGTCCGGAGCCCGCTCGCCGAGACGCTCTGGACGCGCGACGTGCTGCCCTTCCTGAAGAAGGCACTTCGGTAGAGTCGCGTGAGCGTCGAGCGGGCGTAGAGTCCAATCAGGCGTGGATCAAGACCTCAACAAGCTAGAACGAGAGGCGATCGCGAACCCTGGGGACGCCGAGGCCGCAAACAAGCTCGACCGCGCCCTCCTCCGCGCGGGTCGCGAAGAGCAGGCGACCAAGCGCTACTGGTTCAAGTTCCGCTGCCCGCTTCGGTTCGACGACTTGGACCTCCGAGACGACCCGCTGCTCCGTGACTGTGAGCGCTGCGCCAAGAGCGTCCACCTCGTCCGATCGCCGGCAGAGCTCGCGAACCGAGTCGCGGCGGGCGACTGCGTTGCATTCGCCCGAGACTCCCTCGTCGCGGCCTACGTCGAGCTTGCCCGCGACGAGCGGATCCACTCCGCCGAGGAATCGACCCGGCCCTGCGTTCAAGACGCCGACGTGCGCTTCGTCGAGTTGGAGGGGCTCACAGTCTCCCCTGAGGCCCTCAGGTGGCTCCCCAGCGACTTCGCCCACACCTATCAGGTCGTCCCGATCTCTTGGGACGAGGAGCGCTCCGTCCTTGAAATCGCCTGCGCCCAACTCCGCTCGGCTCGCGTCACCCTCGAGGACCTCCGCTTCATGACGGAAGTCGACGTTCAGCTCGTATTGGCCGACCCCGAGGCCGTGGCGCAAGCCGTCGAGCTGCTCTACCCCTTCGGATTGGTGGGCGACATCGAGTTCAGCTCGGACGACGCTTGACGACGATCCGGCCCGCGGTGGGCTCGGGCGCCGACGGCTCCAAGCCTGCGCGCGCTTCCCAGTCGAGTTGGTGCAAGCGGGCCTGAAAGAGCAGGCAAGCCAGGTTGCCGCGGACGTTCGTCCCGCCACGCCCTCCTCCGCTGCGGGTCATTGTCAGGAGCGTCCCGAGCGTCATGCCGGCCACCTCGCGAACGGTCGCGCCCTCGCTGAGCGTGTTCACGGGGCTACTGCTTCCCGTCGCGATAGGTGGTGACGAAGTGATCGATGAACCCGGGCACGATCAAATCGCGATCGAACTGCTTGGGGTCTTGGTGGTGACCCGTGTCTTCCTTCTTGTCGACGAACAGCTTCCAGTAGTCCGCGTTGCAGCTCGGCCCAGTCGCGTGATAGAGCGGGAGCGAGACCAGGATCCCCCGCTCGTAACCCGCCTTGCGCATCATGCGGTTGTAGTGGCCGTCCTCAGAGACGAAGAGCTGACCCGTCGAGAGGAGGTTGGGAAACCCGCCAACTTCTTCGTAGATCGCGCGCGGGGTGGCGGCGCAAAAGCCCCGCACGGGTCCGAACGCGATCTCCGTTTCGCCCGGGAACGAAACGTAGTTGTAGAAGTGCTCGCCCTTGCGAAGGGGGTTGTCGATGTCGGTGAACCGATCGTCGATTTGATTCGCCCCGAGGTATCCCAAGCGCGGCAACTGCTGGAAGGGCTTGAGCAGGTCCTCCAACCAGCCGTCGCGAAACCAGAGCACGTCGTCGTCCATTTCAATGAAGAAAGTCGAGTCCGGCGAGGCCTCTTTGAAGGCGAAGTGATAGGCGTTGGTCCCCACGTTTTTGTCGTGGTGGATCACGCGCAGCTTGCCGGCCTCGACGTAGGGCCGGCAGACCTCCTTGGTGTCGTCCACGGACGCGTTGTCCCACACGATCACTTCACACACGGGAAGCGGAGGGAGGGTCTTGAACAGGCTCTCGAGGCACCAAGCCAGGAACCCGGAGCGGTTGTAGGTCAGGACCACGATCGTGATCTTCTCGGCCTGGAGCTTCTCGAGGTCGACCTCGCTCCGCCACTTCCTGCGCAGCGCGCGGGCGCGCAGCGGCGCCTTGAGGCGTTTGCGGAGGACGCGGGGGTCCCAGGGTGAGCGTTTCTTGACCATGAGGGCTCCGAAGTCGCAGGATAGCGGCGTCTCTCAGCGGAGCAAGAAGGGTCGGCCTGTCCTTCCTCGAAGAGCTGCTCTCCGCGAAGCCTGGAGCCGGGGACGCAGGCTACCGAGCGACTCCAGGCCACCAGGCCTCGCCGTCGATCACCCCCTCCACGTCGAAGGCGTGCCAGGGGAGTCCGAGCCGTCTCCAGCCGAGCTTGCGAAGGCGCACGACTTCGGCCAGGTCCTTGCTCGGGTCGAGTCCAGCCAAGGCCTTGGCGTGAGCGCGCAGGCCGAACTCCTCGGCGTAGATTCCGTGCGTGGCCTTGAGGAGTTGGAGGACGTCAGCCGCAGCACCTGCTGGGTCTTGGGCGAGGAGGACCTCCCCTCGGAGGAGGATCAGCGCCTCCAATTGGTCACCTCGCGGCGTCCCGTCCTCACCCGCCTCGATCCTCTTGAGGGCAGGCCTGAGTTCGCGCCGGTAGAGGTGCCAGGCCGCCAAGGAAATGTAGGTCTGGTTGCGCCAGGCTGCGTCGGTTCCACGCAGGAAGGACTGGACCTGGGCGACTCGCGCTTTGACGCCGGTCGTCCCGAGTCGGAGGTAGTCGATCTCGAGGGTCCGCGCAGCCATTTCGGGGAGAAGTCGATGAGCGGCCCCCGAGATCGGACCCAGTCGCCGAATCTCGTCGGCAGCCAGCCCCCCTAAGCGGAGAGCCTCGACGGGGTCGGCGACGTAGCGAAGCGCATACCTCCCATAGAGAGCCCGCGCGGCAGGATCCGCGAGGAGGGCCCCTTGGTAGGGCAGGGCCTCGTCCCGGAGCTCGTAGAGCTTGGGCACGTCGCGGCCTAGGTAGAGGCCCTCTGCAACGAATAAACCGAACACGGTTCGCCCGACTCCCTTCCGCTTCGGTAGGGAGCGGAAGGTGGAGAGGGCCGTTCTGCGGGCCGTGGCGCCCGTCCCCGCGGATCCCTCGCGGAGGGCCATCACGGTCCCGCACCGCCCGATCGTCCACTGAAGTCGGTCGAGGACAACGTCGGCGAGTTCCCTCGTCGCGGGCGGATAGGCGCTGACCTTGTCACGGCCCCAAGGCCTGGCTGCCTCCAACAGCCAGCCATAGGCCTCGCGGGTCGGCGGCACTCCGCCGCCCCGGCTGAGCACCGGCGCCAGCTTGGTCTGCTCGAACTCTCGGCGGCGGGCCTCCAGATCAACGAGCAATCGAGCCGGAGTGCCTCGAGGAGCGTAGCGGCGGGCTTTCAGAGGGGAGCCGAGGTGGGCCAGGGACCACAGCGCCGCGCGCTGATCGGCAGCGAGGGGCTCCAGACGGCGCTCGAAGTCGCTGACGGGCGACCCCTCCGGGAGCGACGCTCGGCCCAAGAGCTCAGCCGCCAAGATCACGTCTTCACTCAGGAGAGGATCGGCTCAGGATCGCGCCCAACCCGTAGACGTCCGTTGGGGGGCCGAATCGCGTTCGATCGCCCTCGATTTGCTCGGGCGCCATATAGCCGGGCGTCCCGAGCAACTCACCGGTTTGTGTCAGCGTCCGAGCGTCGGCGACGCGCGCGATTCCGAAGTCCGTCAGGAGCGGCCGATCGCCCTCGAAGAGCACGTTCTCGGGCTTGAGGTCGCGGTGCAGGACGCCCGCCGCGTGGGCGGCGGAGACCGCCCGCGCGAGGTCTGCCACCAGCCGCGCGCTCTCGCGCAGCGGGAGGTGGCCGTGTCGGGCGAGGCGCGAGGCGAGGGTCGGTCCGTCGACGTAGTCCATGACCAGATAGGGGCGCCCCTGATCGCGCCCCATGCCATGCACCCGAACTAGGTTCGGGTGAGACATTCGAGTCGCGGCGTCACCCTCTCGCAGAAAGCGCTCGACCTCGTCCTCGTCGCGAGCGTCGAGGAGGACCTTGATCGCGACCTCCGAGCCCTGCGTGTCGCGAGCCCGGTAAACGACCCCGAACCCGCCGCGCGCGATCTCTCCGAGGACTTCGTATTGCCCGATCTGCATGGATCCCCTGCCGCGTAGCGCGGCACTTCGGCGTCGCTCCTCGCCGGACCGCCGCCAACGAGGAGCCCTTCTTTACCGCCTCGATTCGGGACGTGACCGGCTTGGTGGAAGCGCATCAAGAGCTGGATCGTCGAGCGAAGGAGATCACGCGCCTGAATCGAGCTCTGTCTCGCGAACGCGATTACCTGCGGGAGGAGATCCGCGCCAGCTTCTCCTCGATCATTTGCGAGAGCCGCGCGCTCAAGTTAGTCCTCGCCCAAGTGGAGGCGGTCTCGCAGACCGAGGCCACGGTCCTCATTCAAGGGGAGTCGGGGGCTGGCAAGGAGCTCCTGGCGCGGGCCATTCACGACGGGAGCTCGCGCAGCGACAAGTCGCTGGTGCGGGTCAACTGCGCCTCGATTCCCAAGGAGCTGTTCGAGAGCGAGTTCTTTGGGCACGTGAAGGGTGCCTTCACCGGCGCTCATAGAGCGCGTGAGGGGCGATTCCAGCTTGCCGACGGCGGCACGATCTTCCTCGACGAGATCGGCGAAGTGCCGATCGACCTTCAGAGCAAGCTCCTGCGAGTTCTCCAAGAGCAGGAGTTCGAGCGGGTCGGCGACGACCGGACTCGCAAAGTAAACGTCCGCGTGATCGCCGCGACGAACCGTGACTTGCTGGAGGAAGTCGCCAACGGAAGGTTCCGCGAAGACCTCTACTATCGCCTCGGCGTGTTCCCGCTGCGCGCTCCCCCGCTGCGTGAGCGGCCAGAGGACATTGACCCCTTGGCGCGGCACTTCCTCGGGCGAGCCGCGCTCAAGCTTCACGTCCCTCCCGCGACCCTCACGGCCGAAGCGCTGCGAGTCATGCACGATTACTCATGGCCCGGCAATGTTCGCGAGCTGGAGAACGTGATCGAGCGCGCCTCGATCCTCGCTCGAGGTGGAGAGATCCAACCAGAGATGCTCGGCCTGGTCCGGCACGCCTCGACCGATCGCTCGAGGTCCCCAGTCGAGCGACCGCGGCCGAAGCGCCGAGCGAAGGACCTCTCCCAGGCTGAGATCGAAGGCGCCCTCGAGCGCCACGGCGGAGTCGTCCTCCGCGCAGCAAGCGAGTTAGGGGTCTCGCGCCAGGCGCTCTACCGACGCATGGAGCACTTTGGACTTCGCTGAGGCGGGGTGTCCGGAGTGTCCGGTTCCGTCCGACTCAGGTCGGACAGTGTCCGGAACGTCCGCCACGACGGCATAAGCCTATAGAAACCTAGAGAAGAGGAGAGGATCAAGAGTTGCGCCAGGGAAGTTGACTACAGAGAACTCAACCCAGGGGACGTAAGACATGGCGCAAATCGATCACTCAAAGAGGCAAATCAACTGCAAGCTTGTCTTCTATGGACCCGAGGGCGGCGGCAAGACCACGAGCATGCAGGCGATCCGAACCAAGGCAGGAAAACGCTACATCACGGGTAGCCACACTCAGGAGGGGGCCCGGGACCCGCGGCGACTCTTCGAGTATCTACAGCTCGATCTCGGCCGCGTGGACGGCTATCAAACCAAGCTTCACGTCTACGGGGTGTTGGCCAGCGACGACTCGCCCCTTCGCCGAAACGTTCTTCGAGGAGCTGACGGCGTCGTGTTCGTCGCTGACTCCGATCCAAGGGCCACGATCACCAACCTCGCCGCTCGAGAGCGGCTCGAGCAAGAGCTGCGCAATCACGGCGAGACGGGAATCCCTCTCGTCCTGCAATGGAACAAGCGAGACCTGGCCGACGCGCTTCCGGTCGCCACGCTCAACGAACTCCTGAACCCGACGGGTGCACCGAGCTTCGGCACAGTCGCGCGCAGCGGCGAAGGCGTCCTCCTGGCGCTCAAGGCTGTCACGAAGCTGGCCTTGGATCGGGTCTCCTCCGAGCGCCGGATCGAACTCGCCGCTGCGGTCGAGATCGCGTCTCGACAGCACACGGTGGAGCACGAACTCGAGGGAGCAGCGAGCGCACCCTCGACGGGACCGATTCGCAGGCGGCTCGGAGGCCTCGTTTCGATCTTTCGGCGCAGGCGGATCGCGACCTCAGCCGCCTAAGGCCTGCGACTTGGGAGAGATCGACCTCGCGATCCTCAGCGGTCCCCGGCTGGACACCATGAAGACCCCGATCTTCGAGCGGTGGCGGACTCGCCCCCGATCGCCCACAATTCCCGCCTTCGAGAGGGAGTTTCATGACAGACGTGACTGAGCTGGCCAGGCTAGAGATCGCCCCGCCCGGCGGCGAGGGCGAGCGGCTCGTGGTCACCCGAGCGCCGAGACGCTAGGCCCCGCCGTGCCCCGCTACCCCAAGTCCAGCCCCCACGCCGAGGCGGTCCCGATCTCGACTTTTAGCGCTTTCGCAGCGCGACTCCGTGAGGCCCAGGACGATCCGGACTTCGTGCCGCTCCACTTGGGCGACACCTATCCGCTCCCACCGGAGGCGGCCCGGAGCGTAGACCTCAACGACCCAGCGCTCCACCGCTATGGGCCCGTCGCAGGCGCGGCCGCGCTGCGCGAAGCAGGAGCGGCTGATCTCGCTGGCCTCGGCCTGTCCTGGGCCAGCCCGGAGCGAACCTTCGTGACCCCCGGCGCGACCGGCGCCCTCGACGTCGCCCTCGAC
>JAESQQ010000020.1 GCA_016765095.1 Planctomycetota bacterium
CCCGCCCGACGTCTGTCTCGGCGAGACAGACGGGCTCTCATCTTGAGATTTGATACGTCAGGCGCTGTACCCCCGCCCCTACGAAAGCGATGGGGTGTACCGCAACTCGTGGTGGGCAGCACTAGCCACGGAGGCCGTTAGCTCGATCGGTCAAGACCCCTGTGTCGAACGCCTGGTTGAGTGGGCGCCGGAGTCACCGCGATCGTTCGCAACAACTTCGTCGAGACGAGCGAGACCGCGACCACCAGCAACGGGGTCAACGGCGACGACGAAATGAGCGAGCCATCGGGCAACTGGACACCCGCGCTGACCTTTGTCCCCGGCCAAGTCCAATAGCCAAGAGCGCCCGCCAGCGCTGCGGAGCCTCAAAGGCCACACTCACGACGCCGGCGGATAGACTCCTCGGGTGACCCTCCTCCAGATTCAAATCGGCTTCTTCGCCGCGCTCACTACGAGCGTCGCGCTACTTGTGGGAGCGGCCGTCACGGCCAAGCTGCACAAGGTCAAAGCCCACATGACGGTCGTGGCCGTCATGGTCGTCGCGCTCCTCGTGACGATCTACTTCGCGGAGTCCATGGGCCCGCATTACGTGTTCGAGCCCTTCTCTCGCCAAGTTCACCTCCCCCTCGCCTTCCTCGCGACGGGGTCGCTGGCAGCCCCCTTGATCACAGGCTTCCTCCACTGGCGAGGTCGAGCCAGCGTCAAGACGCACAAGCTCGCGGTCGGGGGGTGGGTCGTGACCGTGCTCCTCGCGCTCGGGACCGGGATCTGGATGCTCGCAGCGGCGACGCCGCTCGCGAGCGTCGAGGGAGGTCACCCCGGCCCGACGCCTCCCGCCCAGCCAGCGGCCAGCCCCGTCGCCAGCCCCGCTCCCTCGGCGAGAACCAACTAGCGCCCTGGAAGACGCTCGAGCTCTTCGAGGGTCTTGGGCCAGTCGTCCTTGAGCAGCCGGGAGAGCGCTCGGTCGGCGAGCAGGCGCCCACCGGTTTGGCAGGCTGCGCAGTAGGGCTACTTCCGGGGGAAGTCGACGGGGTAGCTCAGGACGCGCTCGGCCCGGATCAGGAGGACCGTGACGGCGCCCTTGGAGCGAGCCTCGATCCGCTGGCGGATCGCGACGATATCCCGGACCACGTGGCCGTTGACCGCCAGGATCCGATCGCCGCGGAGCACGCCGGCCTTGTGGGCGGGTGAGCGGGGCAAGACGCGCTGGACGTAAATCCCGAGCGCACCTCGCCGGCGATCTCTTTGGCTGGCGACGACGCCCAAGAGGTTCAACTCGACGAAGTCGACGCCGGGCTTTGGTTTGACGAACCCAAGCACGACGGCCTCGGCGCCGACCACGGCGCGGCCGCTCAGCAAGACCCCGCTCCCGCTTCGCTCTCGGATCAACTCGATCTCGACCCGCCCTTGCTCGACGCGCGTCTTAGGGTCGCGGAGGAGGACCTCGTGTCCCGCCTTGAGGCCTGCGCGCCGTCCGAAGTCGAGGAGCACGAGCCCCCCGTGGCTGCTCGCGACTTTTCCGCGAGCCAACGTCGGGCCGCGCCGAATCGAGCCGCGCTTGAACCCGTCGAGAAACCGAACGTCGTCGCCCTTGAGCGGGGGAACCTTCGGATCGATCAGGGTCCCGATCTCGACGGTCGCGATTTCCTTGAAGATCCGCTTCACCACGCCATAGCCAATCACGCGGGCCTTGGCTCCACGCACGATCTCCGCGCTCTGCCCCGGGTGCACGACCCGGTCTTGGGGCAGCCGAACGAGGACCGTCACGACGGTCTTGCCCTCCGCTGGGGTCACGTCGGTGATCCGCCCCAAATGAGGCGGAGCGGTCAAGGCTGGGGCTGCGGCGAGGAGGATCAGCGCGCCTCCGAGCGCCAGCCTGCAAGCGCCGCCGCTAGGCATCGGAGTCGTCTTCGCTGGCTTCCTTCTCGAGGTCAGGCGGCGAGGTCAGGCTCGCGAGCGCCTCGCGGGCGACCTCGTGCACGGTGTCTTGCTCGGAGCTGTTGGCGACTTCGAGGAGGTGCGCCGCGCCAGCCTTCCCGCCCAGCCCAGCCAGAGCGTTGGCCGCCGCGATCCGGCGGGCCTCGGGCTGGCTCTCGCTCTTGAGGATCCGCCCCAGGACCGGGGCGAGGTCGAGGAGCTCGGTCTGGCCTGCGGCGCGAAGGGCTTCGAGCATCAGCTCAGCGTGGTCTTCCTCGATCGCAGCTCGGATCGCCTTGCCCCAGCGCTGACCGTCGCCGCCGAGGCCCATGCAGCGCAGGGCCCAGGCGCGATCTTCGATCGCCTCCGACGCTTCGCAGGCCTCGATCCCCGCCACAACGGCCGCCTCGTCCGCGAGGTAGCTCAGACCCGCGAGCGCGATCCGCGACTCGTCGGGAGAGGCCGGATCGGCGAGTCGCTCGACGAGCGCCAGCCGAGCGTCCTGAAACAAGTCGACGGGCGGCTCGCCGAGGTCGAGGTCGGGCTCGTAGTCCACGTCCCGGGCGCCCGCCAGATCACCCTCCCGGATCAAGCACCCGAGGGCGGAGAGCGCTGCGACCCGCACAGGGCCGGGCTCCTCGTCCGCGACGTCGAGGACTCGGCGCCAAAGGTCGTGGGCCTCGGGGTAGCTCGAGAGGGCCTTGAGGCACTCGACTCGGACCTCTAGGTCCTCGTCGTCTAGGAGCTCGTCAATTCGGGCGAGGGCGTCCGCTCGTGCGATCGCCTGCTCTTGGATCGAAGTCAGCTCGGTGAGCTTCTCCGCGCGTTCTAAAGCAGTCATGCGAGCATTCTACGGCGCTCGCGCGGTCAAGGTTCAGGCTCCGTCCAGCCCGAAGAACTTAGGGAGAGGCCCAGACTTATCGCCGGCGCTTGGCTCTCTCCTTGAGCAGGACCTTCACCATGGGCGCGAGCTTGGTGTAGAGGTTGTCTTTGGGACGGTGCCCCGAGGAGTCAGAGCGGAGGACGAAGTTCTTGTCGATCAGCTGAAAGCCCGGGATCAGGTTGTAGCTAGCGCGGTTTATGTAGCGCGCGTCCCCAACGAGCACGAACTCGTTCTTGAGCTTGTCGATCCCCCAGTGCTTGGCCCACTTCTTGGCGTCAGCAACGGTCGGCGCCTTGCGATTGGACGTGTCGTAGAGGAGGAGGTGAATCACGACGATCTTCTTGCTCGAGAGCTTCACCTTCCCGTAGTCCTTGAAGATCTTGGTCGTCGAGGGGATCCCCTTCTGGAACGAGGCCCCCGGATAGGCTCCCTTCTTCTCCGCGCCGGCGAACGCGTTGCACCCCGGGCAGCCCATGCCGATCGGCTTGATCAGGATCACCTTGCCCTTGAAGTCGATCAGCTTGACCGTCTTCCCGAGCGAGTTCTTCAGCTCGAGCTTCGGGTATTCCTTGCCGACCACAGGCGGCCAAGCGTGGGGGAGCTTCTTCGCCTGAGCGAAGGCCGGGCTCGCGATCAAGAGCGCGAGGACTGCAACGAAGAGCGCACGGGTCATAGCCACCTCTGCACTGGAATAGCCTGCCCAATCCACCTGTGCAAGCGTGCTTTGGAACAACCACAGAGGAAAGCGGGGCCAACTGCCTGAGCTGGCTATCCACGGCCCCTCAGGGACAATTGGCGGGTGGAGCAGATCGGTCGCTATCAAGTCCTCGGGCAACTCGGTCAGGGAGGCATGGGCGCGGTCTATCGGGGCTACGACCCAACCTCTGGACGTGAAGTCGCGATCAAAGTTCTCCTCAAGGGACGGGAGGCGACGCACGCGCAGCGGACGCGCTTTGGGCGCGAAGCCAAGGCCCTCGCGAAAGTCGACCACCCCAACGTCGTTCGCCTCCTCGACTCGGGCGAAGACAAGGGCGTGCCCTTCCTAGTCATGGAGTACCACGCCTCGGGATCCCTCGGCGAGGCGCTCAAGACGAAGTCCTTCTCCCCGCTCTCGGTCGCCGAGCTCGGGGCGGGCCTCGCAGCCGGCCTCGAGGCAGCCCACGACCTCGGCGTCCTTCACCGGGACTTGAAGCCAGACAACGTCCTCCTCTCCGCAGAAGGGGTCGCCAAGCTGACGGACTTCGGCCTCGCCAAGGACCTCCAGCGAGAGGGTCAAACCCAAGGCCTGACCCACTCGGGTGTGTTCCTCGGAACGCCAGGCTATTGGGCACCCGAGCAAGCGGCCGGCCACGCAGGGAGCGCCGGACCCGCGATCGACGTCTACGGACTCGGCGCGACGCTCTACGCAGCCCTCACCGGCCGCCCCCCGATCGTCGGCGAAGGCCTGATCGCGATCCTCGACGCGACGGCGAACGAGACCCCGCCGCTCATTCGTTCGCTCAACCCCGAGGTCTCCAAGGAGCTGGAGTCCGTGGTCATGCGCTGCCTGAAGAAGGACCCCCAGGCGCGCTACGCCACGGCGGGTGAACTCAGGCAAGTCCTCGAGGCCTGCGCCCAGCCAAGCCAAGAGCGAGCGCTCAGCTCGAGCCGGCGTCGGCGTCTCGCGATCGGCGGCGCGGCGGTCGGGGTGGGCGTTCTCGTGACGCTCGGGACGCTTGGCCTCCCACGAGCGGAGGTCCCGAGCTCCAAGCCCCAGTCTTCTCCTGAGGAGACGAGCCAGCCTTCTCCTGAGGAGACGAGCCCCGACGCGATCGCGCTCTTCGAACACGCACAAGCTCGACGTGGACTCGAGCGCGCTCACCTCCCGCTGGAGCTCGTACGTCGCGCCGCCGCCCTCGGCCACCCTCCGGCCATGACCGAGCTGGGCGTCATGTACGACGAGGGCCCTAGGCCGGCCCAGGATCTTGCCAAGGCCGCAATGTGGTTCCGCCGCGCCGCTGAGAAAGGCGACGAGCGGGGAATGTTCAACCTCGGCGTCGCCCTCCTGGAGGCTCGTGGCCTCACCCAGGACCCACCTCAAGCCGCAATGTGGTTCCGCCGCGCCGCTGGAAGTGGCTACGAAAAGGCCATGCTCAACCTCGGAATCATGCTCTCGGAAGATCGCGGGATCGCCGAGGACCTCCCTCAGGCCGCAGCGTGGTTCCGCCGCGCCGCTGAACTGGGCCACCCCAAAGCCATGGTCGCCCTCGGCAGAATGCTCCATGCGGGTCGCGGCCTCAGGCAGGACTCGGATCGTGCCGCGAAGTGGTTTCGGACCGCCGCGGAAAGAGGCAACACCTCCGCCATGTTCTGTCTCGCCGTGAGTTACGCAAAAGGCTGGGGCGTGCCCGCGGATCCAGCCATGTCCGTCGCGTGGTACCAACTTGCCGCCGCGGGAGGCCACCTTGAGGCCATGCTCGACCTCGGGATCAGTTACTACGTCGGCCGCGGGGTGAGCAAGGATCTCTCTTTGGCCCTCAAGTGGTTCGAGCGTGCCGCTGAGGGGGGAAACGCACGAGCAATGTTCAACCTCGGAGTCATGCACACTGAGGGTCAAGGCGTGGCCCAGGACCTCTCCCTGGCCGTCGTGTGGTATCGGCGCTCCGCTGAGAAGGGTCACCCTCCGGCCATGTACAGCCTCGGTCGCGCACTCAGGGACGGCCGCGGGGTGGCCAAGGACGTGGCCCGAGCCGAACACTGGATTCGCCGCGCGGCAGAGAGCGACGACCCGAAGACTAGCCGGAACGCCCGAGCGCTCCTCGGCCCACGAGGCGACTGAAGCGCGGACGGCTCCTACTTCCGGCCCCGGCGCCCCTGGGTGCTCGACTTGCGCCGAGCGCCAGTCGGCCTCGCGTGCTTCTGCGCCTCCTTCTCCTGAGCCGCGCGCGCCTCACGCGCCCGCAGGCGGCGCTGACGCTCCGCGCGAACCACCTCCGGATCGATCCCGCGCGCCTTCTCGACAGTCTGCCGCTTGACCGCGGCGACCGGCGGCAAGAGCTCGAGCAAGTAGGCGAGTTGATCTTCGTCGCTCCCGCGCGGGGTTTCCATCCGCACGTAGAGCATGTGGGTGTCGATCGGACGAATGTGGTGCTTCCACTTGCGAATCGCGCCCTCCAAACGCTTGGCGCTCCGGCAGCGCAGCCGGAGGACTTTGTCCGCCCGGTTGATCTCAATCACACCGTGCGCCGCAGCTCGGAGCCGAACGCGACGAAGCATGAGCAGGTTATCGAGGACCCTCGGGAGCACTCCGAACCGGTCGCGGAGCTCCAGGATCAGCGCGTCGAGGGCCCCCTCGTTCGAGCACGAGGCCAGCTTGCGATAGAGCTCGATCTTGAGCGCCGCGTCCTCGACGAAGGCCGTCGGCACAAAGGCCGTCACCCGGAGCGTGACCTCGACCTCTGCCGCCTCGAGGTCGAGGTCTTGCTCGAGGCTCAAGTCACCGCCGCGCAGCTCGCCGCGGAGCTCGGCCACAGCGCGCTTGAGGAGCCGGCAGTAGAGGTCGTAGCCGACGCTGACCACGTGCCCGCTCTGCTCGGCGCCGAGCACGTTCCCGGCTCCGCGGATCTCGAGGTCGCGCATTGCGATCTGAAAGCCTGCGCCGAGGTCGGTGAACTCTTCGATCGCGCGGAGCCGCTTGAGCGCGGCGTCGCTGCTGACCCGGCCCGGCTCGACGAGGAAGTAGGCGTAGGCCGGGACGTCGCTCCGCCCGACCCGACCCCGGATCTGGTGCAGCTCCGCCAAGCCGTGCTGATCCGCGCGGTCGAGGATCAGCGTGTTCGCGCGCCGAACGTCGAGCCCGTTTTCGATCAGGGTCGTGGCGACCAAGACGTCAGTCTCGTGGCGAAAGAAGGCCTTCATTCGGGATTCGATTTGCCGCGGCGGCATTTGTCCGTGGACGACGCCAATCCGGCAGTCGGGAACGAGCCGCCGGACGAGGTCCGCCCGCCCCTGGAGGGTGCGGATTCGGTCGTGCACGAAGAACACCTGACCGTCGCGGGCCAACTCGCGCTCGATCGCGTGCTTGATCAGCTCCTCGCTAAAGCGCGTGACCGTGCTCTGAATCGGCGAACGCCCTGGCGGCGGAGTCTGAATCACGGAGATATCGCGGGCGCCAGAGAGCGCCATGTGGAGCGTGCGCGGGATCGGAGTCGCGGTCAGGGTCAGGACCTCAACCTGACGCCGGAGCCCCTTGAGTTGCTCCTTGTGGGCGACGCCGAAGCGCTGCTCCTCGTCGATCACGACCAGGCCCAGGTCCTTGAACTCGACGTCCTTGGAGAGGATTCGGTGGGTCCCGATCAAGACGTCGACGTCGCCGCGCTTGGTCCTCTTGAGCACGTCCCTGACCTCGGCCGGAGTCCTGAATCGACTCAAGACCTCGACCACGATCGGATAGGGCGCCATGCGCTCCTTGAAGCTCCGGTCGTGCTGGTGAGCCAGGACCGTCGTGGGACAGAGGACCGCGACTTGCCGCCCGGCGTTGGCTGCCTTGAACGCGGCCCGAATCGCGATCTCGGTCTTCCCGTAGCCGACGTCGCCGCACACCACGCGGTCCATGGAGCGAGCCGAGATCATGTCGGCCTTGACCTCAGCGGTGACCTGGACTTGATCGGGCGTGTCGGTGTAAGGGAAGCTCTCCTCGAACAGGACCTGCCAGCGATCGTCGGGGGGGTAGGCGTAGCCCGGCCGCACGAGCCGCTCAGCGTGGACCTCCAGGAGATCCGCCGCCAGGTCGCGGACTGCCTCCGAGGCGCGCTGGGTCTTCTTGCGCCAGCCCGTCGTCCCGAGCTTGGAGAGGCGCGGAGCGCGACTCGTCGGGCCGACCCAGCGACGCACGAGGCCGATCCGATCCGTCGGGACGTAGAGCGCGCCGTCGTCGGCATATTCGATATGGAGCAGGTCGCGCACCTGCCCGTCGCGCTCTCGCTGCACGACGCCGGCGAAGCGGCCGATCCCATGGCTGACGTGGACCACAAAGCTCCCGACCTCGAGGTCGGTGAAGGACTCGACGGTCGTCGCGCGGGTCCCCGAGTGCTTGTTGATCCGGACGCGGTTCTCGCCGCGCACGTGACGCACAAAGAGGAAGCTCGAAGGGACCAGCCAAGCCGAGGGGTGGCGAACGCCGCCCTCGAGGTTCGAGAGGACGAGCGAGACGCCCGGGGGCTCGTCGAGCCCTCGCAGCCCTTCGCTGCGCGCGGTCGCGAGGCCTGCGTCGCCGAGGAGCTCGCTCAGCCGCTCGCGCTCGGCTTCGTTGACGCAGGCCACGGTCAGCCGCTCGCCCCGCGCCACGAGGCGCCCGAGTTCGTTGGTCACCCCCACCAACTCACCGCGAGGGATCGAGAGCCCCGCCGGCCGGAAGGGGAACTCGACCGCGAGGTAGTTGGGCGGGGCCTCCTCGCTCAAATCGAGCAGGAGGCGGGCGCGCCCCTTCCAGGCCTCGCTCAGTTCGCTCGGGTGGAGGAGATCGTCGGTGTGCCCCGAGAAGCGGGTCCGCGCCTGGAGGAGGAGCGCTTGGAGCCGGTCCGGTTGGAGCAAGACCAGCCCAGACTCCCTCGGGAGGTGGTCGATCAAGCTCGCGCGATCTTCGCGAGACCACTCGCGCAGCTCCCCGCTCGCGAGCAGCGGCAGCTCGTAGCGGGTCAAGGTCTCGACGGAGCGTTGATCGACGGGGTCGAACCTGCGCAGGGACTCGATCTCGTCGCCGAACAGCTCGACGCGGAGGGGCAGCGCTTCGCCGAGCGGGAACAAGTCGAACACCCCACCTCGAATCGCGAGCTCGCCCGGCGCCTCCGCGACTTGGACGCGCGAGTAGCCGCGCATGACCAGGCAGCGAGTCAACTCGTGAGGATCAAGCTCGGCGCCGACCTCGAGGAGGGTCAGCCCGCTCGTGAGCCGCCTCGGTGCTGGGACCTGCTGGAGGAGAGCCGTGACACCGGTCACGATCAGCGGAGGCCGCGCGCCGCCAAGAGCGCGCAGCAGACGAAGCCGAGCCGAGACCGCGCCGCTCGTGAGGACCTCGCCGGTCGCGGGGTCGAGCTGATAGAGGCCGAGGCTCGGATTGACCATCACCTCGCGGGTCTTGACCAGGTCGCCGAGGTCGTCGGCCAGGCGTCGCGCGCGCTCTTGGTCGGGGAGCACGACGAGCAGCGGGGCGTTGGGAGAGTCGTTAGCGAGAGCCGCGATCAGCGCGACCTTGGCCGCGCCCGAGACCCCCTGAACCGCGATCCCCGTGTGGCGGGCCAACCCCGCCTCGACGGCGGCTAGCTCAGAGCCCGACGAAATGAGCGCGAGCAGATCCGAAGCCAGCCGAGCAGCAGGTCTATGAAGAGGGGAAGCCACACCGGATTCTAGTGGGCCAGATTCGAGGGGGCCAGAGGAGCGGGAGCCCGCCTCAGCCCTGGGATTCGCCAGAAGCTCGCGCCGCCTGCGCGCCAGGCGCGTGCGCCACTGCCCGACCGCCCTCGTTTGCCCCGTGCCCTGTGCAATCCCATGCTCGCCCCCCTCGGTGGAAGACGGGAGACGCCAAGCGGGGAGTCCCCTGTCACACGGCGGCGAGAGAAGTCAGCGTTTGCACGCGCGAGGCCCCGATAGGGCTAGCCCTCAAGCTCGGCGCGGACTAGCTCGATGAGCCGCGGGAGCGTCTCTTCGGCGGGCCCCTCGACGAACCACCTCGCGAAGCCGCCGTCGGTCAGGTTGGTCGACTCCCGATTGAACACGCACACAGCCCCGTCGCTCTCGTGGGTCAGGATCGGGATCGAGGCGGCAGGGAAGACGACCGCCGACGTCCCGACCACGAGGCACATGTCGGCCTGTGCGGCTTGGAGTTGAGCCTGGTGGAGCTTGCGGTGGTCGAGCTGCTCGCCGAACAGGACGACGTCGGGTTTGAGCACCGCCCGGCAGGTCTCGCAGCGCGGCACCTCGCCGCCGAGGGGGACCGGGCGGTCGACGTCGGCGTCGCAACGCAAACACTGCATCGCGCTGTTTCCGCCGTGGAGCTCAATCACCTGGCTGTGGCCAGCGCGCTGGTGCAGGCCGTCTATGTTCTGGGTGATCACGGCCTTGAGCAGCCCCAGCGCATCGAGCGCCCCCAGAGCCTCATGAGCGGTGTTGGGGGCGGCGCCCGCGAAGGCGGCCGAGAGCGCCCAATGAAACGTCCACCAGCCTTCGGGGTCGCGCTCGAATGCCTCGATCGTCGCGAACTGCTCGGGCGGGTATCGGGCCCAAATGCCGTCGGGGCTGCGGAAGTCGGGGATTCCGCTGGCCACCGAGACGCCAGCGCCTGTGAACGCGATCACGTGCTTGGCCACCAAGAGGGCGTCACGAATGTCAGATAGGCTCATACGTCGATTCTCAGCGGACGATTCGTGGCAAGCAAGTGTCGCTCGACTGGGCCGCCAGAGCCTTGCAGCATGGCGCGGGAGAAGCCTGCGGCCGCCGCCCGAATCCAGTCGTGGTGCCGCGGATCGCGTCCCGCGCCCTCGCTCCATGAAGCGACCCACCTTCCCCCGAAGGTCTACTGCCGCCTGCTCCCCAACCGCCAGAGCCCAACGTTGCCGTCGCGCATGGGAACAAGGAGGACGTTCCCCGACGGCGCGACAAGCAGGTCCGCAGCGGCGTGCGGCAACGACACGCGGCTCAACTCCACGGGCTGTTTGGGGTTCTGCAAGTCCCAGTGAGCGAGCTCAGCCCCCTCCGTTGAGTTGGCAGGGTTTCCGCTTGCGGAGACGAGAGTCAGCGGTGAACCACAAAAGCCGAGCCCGCGGACCGGCGTGCTGTGAGCCCCAGCGATTCTGCTCTGATGCTTCCCGCGCAGCTGAACGGGTGGCTGTTCTCCGTCGAAGACGAGAATCTGACGCATCTTCGTAGCCGCGGCGAGATAGTTGCCGTCGTACGAGAGAGCCACATGGCGGCCACTCCACTTGAGTTCGCACGACCAATCGGGTGCCGTGCCCAGGTCATCTGAGAGGGGGACGGACCAGCTGAACACCGCTGCCTTGGCGCTCTCGTCTTCGACGGCCGTCACTGCGACGAAGCGCTGCGGGGATAGCGCGACGGACGTTACGTACCCCTGAACGCACCTGAGTATCGTGAAATTGTTCACTTCGACGTCGATCACACCGAGGAGCGAGTCACCGACCCCGCCTCGTATCCTCCGTATGGCGAGGGCGATTCTCTTGCCGTCGGTCGACAAAGCCATGTCGTTGACTTCGCTGCTCGGGGGCAGGCGGAACCTCTGCTCCAGCTCGCCTGAGCTCAGGGAGCGCCGTTCGAGATACTCACGCACGGGGTATGCGACGTAGAAACTGTGCACCCCTGGAACGACGACCAAGGCCCTTGGGATCGTCGTGAGCTGGAAGCCCTGCTGAGACACAGTCGGCTTATCAACGCGCCAGCGACGCGCCTCGTGAATCACGCCCCAGGTCAGCACCCACTGGGCACCGTCTACCTCATAGGTCGCTGCCCCCATTGGAAACGTGAACGCTCCCTTGCGCTTAGGGACGTGACGAGTCTGGTGCTCGAACACTGCTTCTGGCCTCACTCCAAGCGTTCTTGGACCGAAGTCCTCCGTCGGAGTCGGCGCTACGGGCTCTGGCTCAGCTGCGCTAGGAGTTGGCGAGAGCGCACTTTGGGAATCTACAGTCGGCCCAACCCTGGACCCGAGCGCGGCCACCAAGATCCCACTGAGGACGAGCGCGAGGCAGGCTGCCCACAACGGCAACGACCGCCTAGACCCCGAACGACTCACGGGACCCTGCTCCAGACTGTCCGCAAGCGCTCCGGCGGTCTCGAAGCGGTCTTGCGGTCTCTTGGCGAGCGCCTTGAGGCACACAGCCTCGAGCCACTTAGGTACCCCCGAACGAACACGGCTCGGGGGTGCTGGAGCCTCGTGAGTCACGCGATCGAGAATCGCCATCAGGTTGCCGCCGGCAAAGGGAGGGCCGCCGGTGAGCGACGCGTAGAGGATTGCGCCGAGCCCGTAGACGTCGGTCCGGGCGTCAAAGCCAGTCCTGAGACCTAGGGCTTGCTCTGGCGCCATGTAGCCGGGCGTCCCCATGACCGCGCCAGTCTGGGTCAAGCCCTGAGCGCTCTGCACGTAGGCGATCCCGAAGTCAACCAGCCTCGGCTCTCCTCGGTCGTCGAAGAGGACGTTTTCAGGCTTGAGGTCGCGGTGGAGGACACCGTGTTCGTGACAGTACTGCACGCCTCGAGCGACCTGCGCGACGATCCTCGCCGCCTCCTCCACGCTCAGCTCCCGAATTCGGTCGAGCAGTGTTCCGCCGGGCAGCAAATCCTGCACGAGGTACGGAGTCGGCCCGTCGAGATCAGCCGCATGAATCCGCGCGACGTGAGGGTGATCGAGCTGCGCCAAGACCTCGGCCTCACGCCGAAAGCGAAGCACGTCCTCGCTCGACTCCTGCCCTAACAGCTCGGGGAGGAGTGTCTTGAGGGCGTAGCGGACTGAGGTCGCTTCGTGGACCGCCTCGTAAACGGCTCCCATTCCACCCCGCGCCAGCTCGCCCAGGAGCAAGTACGGCCCGAACCGTGTCGCCTGCACCGCGACAGCACCGCCACGACTGGATCCCCCCTCAGACGCGCCCGCGTCCAGGCGCGAGAGGGCTCCCTCGAGCGCGTCGCTCCCGATCAACTGACGCTCCACGAGCAACGCAGCCAGAGAGACGTCGCCCTCGGCAGCGCGACGCTGTCGAAGCTCCTCCAAGCAAGCTCGCAGGGCCCCCAATCCCACCGTCTGCTCTTGGTGGAGGAGCCTGGCGAGCGCGGTGTCTACGCCGTCAGTGGGTTGGACCCGTTCCATGGCTTCATGCTGGCTTCCACGGGCTGTCTGCGCCAACAGGTCCGGCGTCGCACAGAGATCGTGTGGGGCTGGGATCCATTGCTACCCAAGATGCTCCGGCTCACTGCGGATTATCTCGAGCTGCTCCGAATGAATGAAAGGAGCGGCGTTCTGGGGCTAGCGGGTATCCTGGCCCCAGTCGGAGTACGCTATGCCTCAACCCCAGCTGGATTTCGATTCGCTGAGCACCGCCGAGAAGATCCTCCATGTACAGTGTACAGGATCTCTGGGACCGGATCGCGGACGCGCCTGATGAGGTTGAGCTAACCGAAGCACAGCGGGCTGACCTGGACCAAATATCTGAGGCCCATCGAGCCGACCCTGACGGCGGGTCCTCTTGGGAAGAAGTCCGGGATCGGATCCGCTCCCGCCAATGAGCCACGGGCTCCTGATCAAGCCAACAGCCGAGAGGGACTTGGCCAAGGCCTATGACGCCTGACGTAACAATGGACAATGGACAAGTGCGTGAGAGGCGTCGGGAAGGCTCCTGAGAGGCCTGGTCGGCGCGGCCTCGGTGCGGGCGGGGGTAAACCCCGCCCCTACCCAAGCGTGTCGCGAGCCGTCTAGAAGAGGAACGTTGGAAGGTCGGTCGCCCCCTCCGAGGGCGCCTGTTC
>JAESQQ010000226.1 GCA_016765095.1 Planctomycetota bacterium
CGCGGTCTCCGCGGCTTCCTGCCACCCACTCGCGACCCCGGGAGTGCTCGTGGGAGTCGGGGTGCCTCCGTCCGGGTCTCCTGTGGCCTGGGACGCCGCCCAACCGCCCAGGACGCCCAGCGCGAGGAGCGCCGCCGCGAGCGCACTCACGAGTCGGCTCTTCCCCCGGCGCGCGAGGGCGAGCGGCGCCTCTCCCCGAATCGCGCGGCCCAGATCAGCCGCGAACTCAGCACCCGACGGGTAGCGCTCCTCTGGCTGGACCTTCAACGCGGCCAGGCACACCGCCTCCAGATAAGGCGAGACGGACTTCGACAGCACGCGGGGCGGATCGAAGAACCCCGCGTTGATCTTGGCGACCAGGGTCAACAGGCTGTCGCCCTGAAAGGGCAGCTCGCCGGTCAGCGCCTGGTAGAGGATCACGCCCAGGGACCACACGTCCGCCTGGGGGCCTACCCGGTGCCCGTCGCGAAGCTGCTCGGGCGCCGCGAAGAAGGGCGTCCCGAGCGCCGTCCCGGTGCCGGTCAGGCGATCCTGATCGGCGGCGCGTGCGACTCCAAAGTCGGTCAAGCGGGCGTTGCCCGCGACGTCGACGAGCACGTTCTCGGGCTTCACGTCCCGGTGCACGACCCCTCGTGCATGGGCGTAGCCGAGCGCCTCGCCCAGCTCGACCAAGAGCCGGAGGCGAGTCTCAAGGGGAAACCCCACGAAGCGATCCGAGAGCGTGGCGGCGTCCTCGACGAGCTCAAAGCAGAGATACGGCCGACCCCGAATCGCCCCTGCGCTGTGAACGCGCACGATCCCTGGGTGCTCGAGGGAGGCCGCGATCTCACCCTCGCGACGAAAGCGAGCGAGGCGAGCAGGGGTGTCCGAGACGAGGCCAACCTTGAGCGCGACCGCTCGCCCAATCCGCTCGTCGAAGGCGCGATAGACGACGCCCATGCCTCCCCGCCCGAGCTCACCCAGGATCTCGAAGGTCGCCCCCTCGTCCGTCAGGAGTTGGCTAGCTCCTTCAAACCCAGTCTGGCTCATGCCCCAGCTTGGCCCCCGGCCACAGCCCGCGTCAAGTCGGGTCGGGCCTGAGTCTTGAGAGGGGCGCAGGAACAACTTCAGGGTTCCGCGCAGGCAAGGCAGCTCATTCCGCTTTGAAGGCAAAGCAGTTTCCAGTCAGCGACCGAGGGCTGGCAGAATCGGCTGCCCTGGGCGCCACTTGGCCTCGAGCAAGCGCTTGGTGTTTTCCTCGCTCCACCACGGGAGCGGGTGCCCGACCTCCTTTGTCGGGAGCGGGGTCCCGCGAGGTGGGCTCTCGAGGAAGATCAGCTGATTGTGGAGCTGCGGCTTCCACGCGGCGGGGACCCCCTCTCGCTCGAGAACGCCCACTTCGTCCCTCGCGGACGCAAAATCGCCTGCCTGAAGGTGAGCCTCAATGGTGAGCACCGACTTGTGCTGGGTGTGCCGCTGGTCGCTCCACCCGCCCTGGACTAACTCGAGCATGGTCTGGACCTGACCGCGCAGCGCGGCGTTCCGAAACCGCGCGATTCGGTAGCGCCAATCCCCGCCTAACCCGCCCGCTGGAAGAAACTCCTCGGCCTCGGTCAGGAAGGCCTCGCTCCGTCGAAGGTACGCCTCGCAGGCCTCCCCGCCGCCGACACGCCAGGCCATTTCCCACCAGCGTGTGGCCTCGACCAAGATCGCGGTCTTAACGAACTCGACCTCCTGCGTCTGGGCCCCCACCAGAGTCCAAGGGGCCCCGTCCGCGCGGACCGGCGGCAAGAGCTGGCTCATTTCTGTGATCCAACGCCGGCGATCGAGGGCCGGCGTCTCGAGCGTCGCGCCGCGGGTGACGCGGCAGGCCAAGAGCGCACAGCGAGCGCGCGCCGGAAGCCGAGCGAAGCGAGCGGGAGGGAGTTCGACGACCGCTCGTTCGGCCGGAGTCAAGGGACCGGGGAGTAGGGGAAAGGAGTAATTCCGGCCCACGACCTGCAGGAGCCTGAGTTCGTCGCGTTCGAGGCTCGGCCCCAAGCCAGCGCCCGCCTCGACGAGCTGCTTCCACTCTCTCTCGGTCACGTTGTTCAACGCGTAACGAATCCGCGGCAAGAGCCAGCGTTGGAGACCCCGCAGACACACCGCGCGCTCGGCCGGGACCGCGAAGGGGAGCCTGAGCGCTAGCTCAAAGACCTTGCGGACGCCGGCCAGCTTGGGGTTGATCTGGCTCTTCTCTGCCAGGCTCCAGAGCGCCTCGTGCTGCCAGCCGAGGCCCGCGAGGTCTTGGTGAAGGCTGACGAAAGCCCCCAGCCCTCCGAGGTCCGCTCCACCGCGACGAGCGCGATTGAAGGCCTGCTTCAGCTCCCGAAAGGGGGCTGGACGTGAGGCCAACTCCAGCAAGCGCCAACGAAGGACCGCGGGGTCCTCCACCCCAGCCCCGACTCCCTCCAGGAGGGCCTCGCCCGCCTCGAGCTCTGCTCCATGGGCGACGGCCTCCAGGACACGACTCGAGCGCTGGGGACTCGCGGAGAGCGCTCTCAAGAAGGGGAGGGCCTCGGAGCCACGCTGGAGATCGAGGAGCGCCCGGACCCGCAGCGCGATCGCCTCTGGGTCCTCGCTCGGCGCGTCGCCCAGGGCCCTCAGCGCACGCGCCGGAGCACCTGCGGCCAGGGCCTCTTTCGCTAGGGCTACGTTCCCCCCTTCCGCGACGCTCTGACTCGGAGACGTCTGACCGGAAGGCGAGGGCGAAGACGAAGGGAGCCGGGAGGCGATCGCCGCGACCAGGCCCAGGGCGACGAGAGCTAGGACCCCAAGGAGCACGACCAAGACCTGGGGGAGCGAGGAGCCGCGCTCCTGCGCCTGGGTGGCTTCTCCGCGCAGCGCACGACCCAGGTCGTCGGCGAACTCGGTCCCGCTCGCATAGCGCCCCTCGGGATCGACGCGCAGGGCCGCCAGGCACACCGCTTCCACGCCTGGCGAAACCGAGTCGTTCATGTCCTTTGGCGGCCGGAACTTCCCCGTGCTAATGCTGGCCACGAGCGCGATCAGGCTCTCGCCTTGAAAGGGGAGTTCCCCCGTCAGAGCCTCATAGAGAATCACGCCCAGGGACCACACGTCGGCTTGCGGCCCGACCCGGTGCCCGTCTAGGAGCTGCTCGGGCGCCGCGTAGTAAGGAGTCCCGAGGGTCGTGCCCGTCCTGGTCATGCGCTCGAGGTCCTCCGCCCGGGCGACTCCGAAGTCCGTCAGCCGAGCGTGCCCGTCGTCGATCAAGACGTTCTCGGGCTTCACGTCGCGGTGCACGACCCCTCGCGCGTGGGCGAACCCGAGCGCCTCGGCGAGCTCCGCCACGAGCAGGAGCCGGGCCTCGACAGGCAAGAACTGGAGCTGCTCCGCGAGCGTCCTCGCGTTCGCGACCAGCTCGAAGCAGAGGTAGGGCCGGCCGCTGATCACCCCTGCGCTGTGAACGCGAACGATCCCCGGGTGCTCGAGAGACGCGGCGATCTCGCCCTCGCGCTGGAATCGGCGCAGCCGCTTCTCGGTGTCGCGCGCGATCCCGATCTTGATCGCGACAGGTCGTCCCAAGCGCTCGTCGCGAGCTTGGTAGACGACCCCCATTCCGCCCCGCCCGAGCTCGCTCTCGAGAATAAAGACCGAGCCTTCGTCAGTCACGACGCGACGTTTCCCCTCCTCGACGCCGGCCTGGGAGCCCGTTTGAGTCCCAGGGCGAGAGCCCGCGAGGGGAGCTCCTGGGGCCCAAGACCCTGCGACTTGAGAGCCCGGGACCTGAGATCCCGGCGCGCTTGATCCGGGCAGGGCAGCCGAGACCCAAGACGCTGAGACGTCCTCGGCGGTCTCAGCGGTCTTGGGGTTACCCGCAGCCCGAGAGCCGGATTCCCCAGGGAAGTGTGACCCGACCGCCCATGACTCAGGCGTGCGCGAGTCGGGGGGAACGCGCCGTCCAGAGGGGCGCGATCCAAGGGGACCCGGACCGGTCTCCCTGGCGTCGTTCGATCCGGAGCCCGGCGTCTCTCTCCCGGACGAGGTCATGGCGCCCTGCGGCGAACCCGGCGGCTTACTTGACCGGCTCGTCGGTCACGAGGGTCTTCCAGCTCGGGTCGGCTCGGTGCTTGGCCAGGTCCGGCTCGGTCCGAATGAACCACCGCATCTGATTGCGAGCCACAGCCCCTGGGCGGAGCTTGAGCGCTTCGTGGAGCGGACCTGCGACCTCGGCCGCGCTTGCTCCTCGCAGCGAGCGCAGAACCGCCAACTGGTAGAGACCGTCGTTGCTGAGCGTCTTCTCGTCTGCGACGCCAAACGTCGTCTTGGCGAGCGCGCCCTGGCCCAGGGCCTCGAGCACGATCGCGAGCTGGAGCTTGATCTTGACGGTCCGAGCCGGGGTCTGCTTCTTGTCCGCGTTCTCCGTGTCGAGCTTCTCGGCGAGTCGCCCGATCTTGAGCGCCTTCTCGAGCTGCGCCTTGCGCGCCGTCTCGCTTCGCTTGCCGTCACGAGCGATTCGGAACAAGAGCTGACTGAGGACGTCGGCGGCCTTCGCTGTGGCCGAGACTTCGATCGAATCGCTGAGCTTGACAACGGCCTGATCGAGATCGTGTTGGCGCGTGTAGTAAATGATCCCCAGGTTCATGAGGGCCTGAGCCTTGAAGTTCCGCATGGCGGGAGCCTTCTCGCCAACCGTGTCTCCAATCACGCGCTGGTAGCTCTTGATCGCCGCCGCGAAGTCGCCCGTCTTGCCCTGCTGGAAGTTGCCCAGGACGAGGGTCAGGTTGACCCGGAGTGCTTTGCTCTTTGCCGTCCCCAGGGCCTGCTCCAAGAGCGCCTGAGCGATCTTGGGGTCTCCGTTCCAGACCTCCCCCTTCGTGGCCTGCTTGAAGAGTCGCTCGGCCTCGGCGTCGTTCTTGACCGAGGAAGTCTTCTTGGGGGGCTCCTCGCCGCCCGGCACCTTGGGAGGCTTCGCTCCACCGGGAGGGGGCCCGTCACCCTCGACCTTGCGCGGCGTCGGGAAGGGCGGGTCCTTGACGTCGTCAGGCGTCGGACCGATCTCGACGGGGGGATCGTCGTCGTCCTCGAGGTCGTCCTCGCTCTCCTTCTTCTCCGTCAGGGTCGAGTGCTTGGGTCGAAGCGACTCGAAGTCCTTGGCCGAGATCAAGTAGAACCAGTCCTTGAAGCGAGCGCTCAACTCGAGCACGCGCTGGTCGGCCTTCTTCTTGCCCTCGGCTGAGAGCCCGGCATAGATCGGCTGACAAAGCTCGTTTTCGACGATCAGGAAGCGCTGGGGGTCTCCCGTCGCGGCGGACGCGTTGCCAAAGCGCAGCACGTAAGTCACGCCGTCTTTGAGATCGACGCGAATCTGCCCCTCGTTGCTGAAGTAGCCCTCGGCCAGCGGATAGAAGCCGACGTCGTTTAGGGCGGCCTCGTTTCGCTTGAGGACGTTCTTGATCGCGAGTTCCTTGAGGGTCTCGGTCATTTTGTCGATCACGGTCATGGCGGCCTCGTGGTCCTCGCCCATGCCTTCGACGGACCACGTGTAGTCCGCCTGGCCGATCGAGCTCTTCTGACCGTCGATCAGCTGACCGAAGCGGCGCCCGCTGGCTTGGTCGATCCCGATCTCGAGGCGCTGGCGATCGATCGTCAGTGAGCTGATCTGCGCCACGTCGAGGTGAAGCAAGTCGGTGTCGATCCAGGACGAGAAGTCCGTGTCGAGTTCGAGCGCGAAGGCCGCCGCGTAGACCCGCGGCTCGCCCACGTCGTCGTTCATTTTGCGCACGTAGCGCTCAGACGTGCTCCCCTCAACTTCCTTGCCGACGATCAAGTCCGCGAGGACCTCGTCGTTGGCGCCCAGGAGCCGCAGCCGGTAGCCGACGCCCTCCACCACCGCCGACTTGGCCTTGGGGTCGACGACGCCGAGGCGCACGTGGTCCTCCTCGCGAGAGGTCCGAAGCTTGCCCTTCTCGATCGCCATCAGCGCTGACGCGATCTTGCCGATCTTGTTCTGCGCGTCCGCGGGGTAGCCCTCCTTGGAGGGGATCTGCCACACGCCGTCCTTGAACTCGACCTTGAAGGCCTTGTGGGCAGACGCCTTCTTGTCCCACTCGAAGACCTCGAGCGCGCGGGCCTGATCGAGGCTCGTCAGCTCGGGGAAGAAAGTCCCGCCCGACGCTAGCTCCGGCGCCTTGGCCGAAGAGGAGAAGGGGTCGATCGCGGTCAGGAGCACGAGCAACACCGTCACACCGACGTAGACCAGGGTCCGAATCTGCTCGCGCTCAGCTTGAGGGTTCTTCATGAGACTCTCCGGCGCTCGGGATCCATGGTGGTCCCCTCGAGGGTCGCCTTACGGAACAAGACGATCAGGCCCAAGAACAGCACGGGGAGAACCGCGAAGCTGATCGCTGCCCAGCGGGTGCTCTGCTGTCGAGCCGCGATCTGGCGGGCCTTCTCAGTCTTGCTGAGCCGAACCTTGCTGCCCTTGTCGCGTTCGATCTTCTCCTTCTCGACGTCCAGCCGGCGCTGCTCGCGCTCTTGCGCTGCGAACAGCATTTGCTGCTTGGTCCGGTGATCGAGGTCCTCACGCTTCTTGAGCTTCTCGACTTCCTCGTCGAGACGCTCTTGGGCCTCTGTGAGCCGCTTCTCTGCGTCCTTGGTCGCCTCGTCCTCTGCCTTGCGCTGCTTCTCGTCCGCCGCTTTGCGGAGGTGGTCGAGGGCCACCAGGGTTCGCCGTTTGGGGCGCAGCTTGCGCAGCTCGAGGTAGGTCAAGTCGCCCGCCAGCCAGTCGAGCGAGTTGCAGACGAAGGCCACGTTGTCGAGCGAGAGGTCCATTCCGCCCGTCGCGCCTTGATCGCGGAGGGCGTAGAAGGTGTCTCCGATCACGTCGAGGTCCGCGACGAGCACGACCTGGAAGGTCTTCGCCGAGCGCTGTCCCTTCTTGACTCCGGGGCCGTTCTTGAGGGCCGCGAGCGTGCCCTCGATCTTGACGGCGAGGACTCGCCGCTCGTCCTTGGAGTTGTGCGGGAAGCTGCCGGGCGGCTTGAAGTTGACGCCCATGAAGCCCTCGTTCATGACGTCGGCCCAGACGTTGTAGCCAGAGACGCTGCGAGTCGTCAGGAGGGGCGTGATCGTGATCTCGGGGGGCGAGCTGTCGACGAGCTCGCCGGAGAAGATCAACACGACCTCCTGCATGCCCGAGGTGATCACGTCGTCGCTGAAGCCGGACCGTCCCTCGGGGTCGGTCGAGTCGGCGGGCGCCACGAAGATCAACTCCTCGGGCACGTCCGCAAACTGGGTGTGCGGGTTGTGGGAGTCCCACACGATCCGATCCTTGTGCCACGTCACGCCCAGCCCGCGCAGGAAGGCCTCAATGTCGCCCTTGGGCTTGCTCGGAGGCTTGCGCTGCTGCTGGAACGGGTTCCCCCCGCCGCCCGAGGGGCGGACCGGGGCCTTGTTCGGATCGAAGCTCGGGAGCGGATCGATCAGAATCAGGGCCTTCCCCCCGGCGTAGAGGTAGTCGTAGAGCCGGTCCATTTCAGGCTGAGGAAGGGTGCTTGGAAGCGGGACCACGAGCGCCTTGATATCGGTCGCGATCGCCGCGCTGCTGGCGTCGATCTTCTTGACCTCGTATTGAAGGCGGAGGTCCTTGAGGACGCGCCAGTCCTCGCTGCTTCGCATCGTCTGGAAGTCGAACCCACCAAAGAGCGGGGCCCCGGTCTTGAGGACGCCGATCTTGGGCTGCTTGAGCTGCGCGACCGAGCCGATCGCGCGGACCAATTCGAACTGAACCGGGAGGCCCTTGGTGAAGAACGGGATCTTGACCTCGCGCTCCCCGCAGGTGAACACGAGACCCATGAACAGCTCCTCAGTCACCATGATCCGTCCGCGCAGCGCTTGAACACGCGTCGGCTGGATCCCAAAGTCACGCTCGGCGCGCTCAGCCTCTGGGCTGTAGAGGTCGGTCTCGTAGATCGCGAGCTTGACCTGCTCACCGGCGCGCCGGTCGATCTCCTTGAGGAGTTGAATCAGGCCGCGCCGGACAGGCAGGTAGTCGTCGGGAGTCTTGCCCTTGGGCGAGATCCAAGCCTGGATCAGGACGGGTGGCAGCTTGTAGACGTCGCTGTCCTTCTCGTCCTTCTCGAGCAAGCGCTCGATCACAGCCCGCGCCTCGGGGCGAACCGAGAGCATTTTGGCCTCGGTCAGGTCGAGGCCGATCACCATTCGGAGCGAGAGCACGACCATGCAGAGCAGAGAGAGCGAGATCGACGCCAAGCGAATCGCGCCGTGAACCGCTGGCCCCTTGTCAACCGTCCAGTGACGACGGCCAAGCACGTAGGCGTTGGCGTAGAGGGCTATGACCGTAATCCCCGCGAAGTAGAGGAAGTCGGCCCCGTAGATCATGCCGAGACCGAAGCCCTCGAAGCGCTCCTGAGCGCCGAGGTCGTTCCAGAGCTTGAACAGACTCGTGAGGAGCGTGGCGTCGGTCGCGAGGTCGACTCGAGTGGCCGCCAGCGTCGGAACGGCCGGGAGGCCGATCAACAAGCCGCCCAGCAGCCAAGCCGTGGTCAGGCTCCGGGTCAGCGCCGAGCCCAGCATTCCGAGCGCGATCGCAGCCGCGCCCATCAGCCAGTAGCCGACGTAGTTCGCAAACATGGAGCCCCAGTCGGGGTCGCCCAGGTAGGCCACCACCAACACATTGGTCAGGGTGAAGAAGAGCGCAACGGAGTAGACCCCAAAGCAGGCCAAGAACTTGGCGAGCACGATCTCCCAGTCGAGGGCGGGGAGCGTCAACAAGAGCTGGTCGGTGCCCTGCTCCCGCTCCTGAGCCCAACTCGACATCGTGATCGCGGGCACGAAGAACACGAGCAACAGGAAGAACACCGGGAGCCGGATCCCCTCGCGAGGCTCGTTGAGGAGCGCCAAGTCAGCGCTGTTACGGACGAAGAACTCCTCGCCGAACAGGATCATGACCGCGAGCGCGACGAACGCGACCACGAACACGTAGCCCTTGAGGCTCACGAAGTAGCTCTTGAAGTCGCGCTTGAAGATTGCGTAGATCGCGCCGGTGTTCATGCGCTCATCTCCTCGTAGCGCACGCCGGTGTAGCGCGCGAAGGCCGCGTCCAGGCTTCCCTGACCCTCCTCGAGGAGGGCTTGAACGTCACCCTGGAACACGATCCGACCGCGGCTAATGAACACGACACGGTCGGCCATGGCCTCGACCTCCTGAAGAATGTGGGTCGAGAGCAGGATCGCCTTGGTCTTGGCTAACTCGCGAATGATCCGGCGGACGTCGCGGATCTGGTTGGGGTCAAGGCCGGTGGTCGGCTCGTCCATGATCAGGACGTCCGGCTCGTGAAGCAGCGCCTGAGCGAGCCCGACGCGCTGACGGTAGCCCTTGCTCAGCTTGGAGATCGCCTTGCCGCGCACGGTGTGCAGGTCGAGTCGATCCACGAGGTCCGCGATCCGCTTCTCGCAGTACGCGGAGGAGAGGCCGCGCGCCGCGCCAAAGAAGCGCAGCAACTCGAGGGGGGTCATTTCCTGATAGAGCGGGCCCGTCTCGGGCAAGTAGCCCATCAGGCGAGCGACCTCGATCCGGTTGTGAACCACCGAGAGGCCTGCGATCCGCGCCTGCCCCCGGTCTGGCGCCAAAACGCCGGTCAGGATTTTCATCGTCGTCGACTTGCCGGCGCCGTTTGGCCCGAGGAAAGCGACGACCTGGCCGCGACGAACCTCAAGGCTGACGTTCTCGATCGCGGTGAACCGACCGTAGTACTTGCTGAGGTTCTCCGCCTCGATCAGGACCTCGCCGCGCGGCTTGGGCTCTTCAGCCTTGGACTCCTCAGCCTTGGACTCCTCAGCCTTGGACTCCTCAGCCTTGGACTCCTCAGCCTTGGACTCCTCAGCCTTGGACTCCTCAGCCTTGGACTCC
>JAESQQ010000227.1 GCA_016765095.1 Planctomycetota bacterium
CCGGTGTCTTGTCGGATGAGACGAGGCAGACGACGCCTTGGACCTCGTTGCGAACGCTGTGGACGTCGAGGTCACTTTGACCGGCGTCGAGCTGGAGCGAGGGGGGATCGATTTGAGTCATGCCACCGCAGGCGAAGACGAGGCCAGTGAAGGACAGGGCGACGAGCAGGGTAGTAGCGATCTTCTTCATAGTTGTCTCCAGTGCGTTGTGTGCTTGACGGTTGACTCTATTGCACGGTTGAGGCCAGGCCCTAAGTGCTTTCGACTATGCGGTTGGAGCCCTGAGGTGTGCTCTTAGGGAGTCGCTTGGCGGGCGAAGGCGCTCGCTTGGGGTGAAGCGGAGGAGCTGTCCGGTGCCTGCCGCCCAGCGGAGCAGCTAGAACCTCCATCGGCCTGCACATGGCCGGTGGCGCTCGGACCTCAGGAAGGACCCATAGCCCTTAGGAGTCGTCACTCCAGTCCCCCCACAACTCGGACTCGTCCTCCATGCCGTATCGCTCAGCGACGATTCGGTCCGTCGTAACCAGGAGGGCGTAGTCGTCAGCCGTGCCACCGCCAGGATCCAATACGACGCCGTCTCGCAGCATCGACTTCAGCTCCTCCACGGAGTGCTCGGAGTGCTTGGAGTGCTCAAGGACTCCGATCATTTCCTCCAGAGAGCTGACGCGCATCGTGAGGAACTTGTTTCGCCAGAGGCGCACATACCGACGCGAGCCGTGGATCCCGCTCCACAACTCAACGAACTTCGGCCTGACGTAATCGTCGAGCTGTTCAGCGAACTCTTCGTCGAGTTCAAGCACCTTGATCAGTTCGCTGACGTCTGCGAGGTCCTTCAGTCGATCTGGCCCGCCGGTCAGCCCGGAGGCGAGCTTTAGCTCCACCAGGGTTGGAAGGCTGACGAACACCGGCGACATTTTCGTAGTTGTCGGTTGGGTCTGGGAAAGCTACCGGCTTAGGCAGGCCATCTCCTGGGTAGTCACCAGCGACGAGGAACTCGATTTTGACGCGTAGCTCAGCATCCCGCAGATTCTTGCTCCGCTCGAAGGGGGGAACGTAGCCTCTTCCCCTAAGAGCGCCATGGATCCTCTTGAGCCCCTCCCGGGTAACGACGATGTCGATGTCCTCAGTGAAACGGCGATATCCGTGAAGGAAGAGGGCCATTCCACCCACAACTGCCCAGGAAACCTCGAGCTTGTTCAGTCTCTCCGTGATTCTCTCGAGCGCCTTCCAGACGTCGCCTGTCCCCTGGAAGTGACCACTACCCTGTGACAAGGCCCACCTCGGATTCGCGTCTAGTCTTGCGCTGTAACTCTCGGACATCGAACGCATCTTGTCAGAGCGGGCGCGCATCGGCTACCGCATTCCAGCGCACGAACTCCACCAGCAAGGGTCGCACTCGTCGCGCCGAGCGCTCCTTGCAGCAAGCAGCTCCGGAATACGAAACGGCCAGCTAACGCAGCTGGCCGATTCGAGGGGTTGGTGGTTTGGGTGGGCTCACCCACTCACTCTCTCGTCGAGTGGGGAGCCCGGTGTCTTGTCGGTTTAGACGAGGCAGACGACGCCTTGAACCTCGTTGCGAACGCTGTGGACGTCGAGGTCACTTTGACCGGCGTCGAGCTGGAGCGAGGGGGGATCGATCTGGGTCATGCCACCGCAGGCGAAGACGAGGCCGGTGAATGAAAGGGCGACGATCAGGGTAGTTGCGATCTTCTTCATAGTTGTCTCCAGTGCGTTGTGTGCTTGACGGTTGACTCTATTGCACGGCTTGGGCCGCGCCTTAAGTGCTTTCGGCTATGCGATCAGAGCCCAGAGGTGTGTCCGTCTAGGCTCTGTGCCCGGGCGAACCCGCTCAGCTCAGAGAGCTAACCGGTGAACAGGCCGCCGTTGACGTTGATCACCGCGCCGTTGACGTAGCCGCAGCGCTCTGAGGAGAGGAAGGCCACGACTTCAGCGACTTCCTCGGGCTTTCCGAACCGTCGCTGGGGGATCATCTTGCTGATCTCCTTCTCCGGCAGCCCCTCGACCATGTCGGTCGCAATGAAGCCGGGGCAGACCACGTTGGCGAGGATGTTCTTGCGCGCGTATTCCTGCGCGACGCTCTTGGTCGCTGCGATCAGACCCGCCTTGCTCGCCGCGTAGTTGGCCTGGCCCTTGTTGCCTTGCTGGCCCGAGATCGAACTCATGGTCACGATCCGGCCATACTTCGCCTTGAACATGCCCTTGAGGACCGGCTTGGTGACGTTGTAGAAGGAGCCGAGGTTGGTCTGAATCACGCTCTCCCAGGCCTCGCGTGGCATGGTCAGGAACAGGCCGTCGCGGGTGATCCCAGCGTTGTTGACCAGGACAGACGCGGGGGTCTCGTCCTCGAGGGGAGCCAGGGCCGCGGCCACGGCGTCAGCGTCGCCGACGTCGAACTGGACGAGCTTGCAGGCGCCGCCCGCGGCTTCGATCTCAGCCTTGAGGGAGTCGGCTGCCTCCTGGTTGCTGCGGTAGTTGGCCCACACCAGAAAGCCGTCTCGGGCGAGGGCGATCGCGCAGGCTCGGCCAATTCCACGGCTGGCGCCGGTCACGAGGGCAATCTTGGTCATGTCGTGCTCCTGTGGCGGGGCGTCTCGCCCCTGAGGGGGCGGAGTCTACCCGAGGTCGGGAGCGTGGCTCGGCTGAACTGCGGCCTCACGGCCGAGCGGGTTCAGATCAAGTCGATGAAGGGAGTGGTTGGGCTCGCTTCGCGGAGCGTCTCGAACTCGCCCGCGTCGAGCCAGATCCCCTGGCACACCCGACAGGTGTCGAGGGTCACGGTGTGGTTGCGGGCGCTGTTGACGCGCATCAGGCGAGTCCCGTCCTTGGGGCACTTGCCTCGCTTCTGATCGTGGCCCTCGGTGTCCTGCCCCGTCTCGAGGTTCGCCGCAGCCGCTCCGGGGAGGACGTCGACCAGCTCGCGCTTGTCGAACCAGATTCCGCTGCAGGCGTCGCAGCGATCCACTTCGGTTCCGTCGACTTGAAGTGACTTCAGGGAGCCTTCACACTTTGGACAGCGCATGACGCCTCGGGGCTAGCGCGCGAGCGCGTTGCGGTAGCTGGAGAGCGCGAGGAGCGGGAAGTAGAGCGGGTAGTAGTGGTAGCGAAGATAGAAGGCCTCAGGGAACCCGGTCCCCGTGAACTCGTCCTCGTACCAGAGCCCGTCTTCGTCGCGCTGGTTCTGGATCAGCCAGTCGGCGGCGCGGCGAGCCGCCTCGCCCTCAGCCCGTCCGCAGGACACGAGACCCATAAGCCCCCAGGCCGTCTGACTAGGGGTCGGAGGACCGATCTCCCCCTCTCGGCCTGGAATGTAGCTCGCACAAGACTCGCCGTATCCACCGTCGTCTTGCTGGTAGGACTCGAGCCAGTCGGCCGCTTTGACCATGGCTGGGTCGTCGGGCGCGACGCCGATTGCGGCCAGGCCGCGGACCACTGACCAGGTCCCATAGACGTAGTTCACGCCCCAGCGACCCCACCACTTCCCGTCCTCTTCCTGATCGCGGCGAACGTAGGCCTCGGCGGAACGGACGACGGGGTCCTCGCGGGAGACCCCCAACACGCCGAACATTTCGAGGATCCGGCCGGTGACGTCGACCGTGCTCGGGTCGAGCATGTTCTTTTCGTCGTTGTAGAGGATCTCGTCGAAGCGAACGTTGTCCATTTCGAGTTCGAACGCTCCCCAGCCTCCGTCGCGGTTCTGGAGTCCGCAGAGCCAACGCCGTCCCAGGTCGATCGAGAGCTCGCGCTCGCCAGTGCTCTCGGCGCTCCCGTTGGTGAGGGCCATCATGACGACCGCCGAGTCGTCGGTGTCGGGATAGAAGTCGTTGTAGAACTGGAAGGCCCAGCCGCCGGCAGGGGTCCCCTTGTTGGCCTTGACGGCCCAGTCACCGTCCCGCTTGATCTGCATGCTCCTGAGCCAGTCGCTGGCTTTGCTGAGCACCGGGCCGTCGCTGGGGAGGCCGCTCTCCGCCAAGGCTAGCGCGACCCAGGCCGAGTCCCAGACCGGGGAGACGCAGGGCGCCATGTGCACGTCGTCGTGGGCCTCGTTGGGCCACTCGAAGCGCTCCAAGGCGGCCAGACCGCGCTGGAACACCTCGTCCTCCGTCGACATGCCAAGCACGAACAGCGCGAGCATGGAGTTGCAGATCGCGGGGAAGATCCCGCCCCAGTCTCCCGCGTCGTCCTGGTGATCGAGGATCCAGGTCTTGGCGCGCTCGAGGGCTTGCTTGCGCAGCGGGTTGATCTTGTTCCGCTCGGCCCACTTGAGGAGGCGATCGCTCTGGAGGAACACGTTCGACCAGGAGACCGTCTTGACCGGGCCGACGTCGTAGAGCTCGTCTCCAGTCGGGGGGCTGGGGTAGAGCTCGGAGATTCCCTGCTCTTTTGCGACGGGGACGGTCTTCTTTTGGTCTGCCAACACGGCCAAGGGCACGGTGCAGACCCGAGCCCAGTAGCTCAGCTCGTAAATGTTGAACCGAAACGGCGTCCAAGTCGGGGCGAACATCATTTGGATCGGGAGGCTGGGGCAGCACACCCAGGGCAGCTCGCCGAGGAGCGCCAGCATGAACTTGGTCAGCATCCGGGTCCTGGTCGGGCCGCCTTGGGCCAGAACGAACTCCCGGGCCTTGACCATGTGGGGCGCGTTGGGATCGTCGCCGAGCATTTTGAGCGCGAAGTAAGCCTCGGTCGTGACCGAGATGCAGCCCGGAGCCCCGTAGTAGATCGCCCAGGTGCCGTCCTCGCGCTGGGTCCGGCGGAGCCAGTTGCCGTGGCGACGGGCCTTCTCCTGATAGACGGGCTGCTCGAGGAGCCCGGTGAAGTGGAACAGGAAGATGTACTGCGCGTCGAGGGTCTGGTTGGCCTCGTCCTCGCCGTTCCACCACCCCTCAGGGTCCTGCTTGGCGATCAGGCCTCCCTGAGCCCGCTCGATCGTGGACTGCAGGGTCTCGAGGCGAGGATCCGCCCTCGTCGCGCTGTAGCTCATAGATACCCCCCCCAGAGTTCGACGATCGTGGCCCACGATCGAGGAGCTGGAGAGCTCGCGCCGCGGTGCGGCATGCTAGCCGATCGCCATCCCCTCTCCAAGGCAAAGGCGCACCCTAAGACCTTTCGTATCAAGGGGACTGGATGGTTTCTTGGAGTGGTTGAAGGAACAGGGGATATCAATAGCAACAGAGAACGGAAATGGGAATGAAAGACGATCCGTGGCGCCGTTTGATTCCCTGTTCCTGTTGCTATTCCCTGTTGATATCCCGTGTTCGAACAAGAGCCTTCCCTAGCGAGGCCCCCCCAGGCGGCTTCTGCTGGGCGTTGTGATTCGCGGGGGGGCCGCGATACTGCCCCGCTTATGGCGGAGGCAGAGACAAGAGGGCTGGAGCTCGGCGGATCCTGGCTTGAGGCTGGGCTGAGCGAGGACGACTACGCCCGCGCGATCGAAGCCGGCCGGCCCCTGGGCGAGCGGCTGGGCGTCGCCGAGGCCCTCGCGACTTGGTCGCTGCACCGCTGGCCAGCCGAAGAGACCGGCTTTCCGCGCCTCGTGCTCGACGACATCTCCGCGATCCCCTTCCTGGTCAACGTGGTCGGGGTCGAGGAATACCAGCACAGAGCCCGGGTTCGCGCGAACGACGGCGATCTCTTTGCGGCCGTGACCAGCGAGACCCCAGGCTATGGGGCCTACTGCGAGGACGTCCTCGGCATGGGCCGGGCCGAGTTCGTGCGGGCCGAAGTCAGCGGCGGGCCCATGGAAGTCGCGCGCGCCTGCTCCCAAGGCGCGGCCTTCGAACGGATCTGCGCTCGGACCCGGGAGGCAGGGGGGCTCAGCATTGACCCCTACATGGGAATCAAGGCCGTCTGGGAGCTGGCGGCCGCCGTCGCGAGCGAGACCGGGCTCCCCGTTCACGTCTGCGCCCCGCCCCCGATCGCGACCTGGATCGGGAACGACAAGGGACTCCTCTCCGAGTGCGTCGAGCGGACCTTAGGCCCGACTTGGGTCGTCGAGACCCGCGAGTCGAGCGAGGTCGACGCGCTCGTCTCTCACTTGATCGACCTCGCGACTCGCCACGCACGAGTTGGGCTCAAGCGGACCCGCTGCGCCTCGGGCATGGGCAACCTCCACTTCCCGGCCGAAGCCCTCCGAGATCCGGACACGGTGTGCACCCGAGTCGAGGCCTTCTTGCGCGACACCGAGTGGGACGGCAAGGAGGCGGTTCTCGTCGTCGCTTGGGAGAGCACCCCGCTGAGCCCTTCTACTCAAATCTGGATTCCCGCCCAAGGGGCCGGTCGTCCGCGCTTGGACGGGATCTACGAGCAGCTCCTAGAGGGAGAGGAGCGGGTGTTCCTCGGGAGTCGACCGAGCGGGCTCGGGGCGCGTGTCAATCGGAAGCTGGCGCGGGCCTCGCTCATTGTCTGCGCCGCGCTTCAGTCCTTTGGCTATGTCGGGCGCTGCTCCTTCGATCTTCTCGTGCTCGGCGATCCCGCAGGCGAGTTCGAGATCCGGTTCACCGAGTGCAACGGACGCTGGGGCGGGACCAGCACCCCCATGCACCTCGTCGATCGGCTCGTCGCGGGACCGCGACCGCCCTACCGCGCTCAGGTCTTCCAGCACGCCGACTTGGTCGGTGTCCCCTTCGACGAGATCCTGCGCCGGGTCGGCCCGGAGGTCTACCGACCGAGCACGGGCGAGGGGCGGTTCGTGTTCTACAACACGGGGCCGCTCGCCAACTCCGGCAAGCTCGACGTCGTCAGCTTTGGGCCTACCCAGGAGGCCGCCGAGCGCGGCCTCCTCGAAGACCTTCCCAGGTTGCTCGGTGTCAGCTGAGGACGTAGAGGAAGAGCCGGCTCCCTCGGACGAGGGGACGGAGTCAGGCGCCGAGGCGGGACTCGACGCCCCGCTCGCGAGTGACGCGTCGCCCGCAGAGAGCGAGACGGACTCCAGCTCGCTCGAGCCTGCGGGGGACGAGCCTGCGGGGGACGAGCCTGCGGGGGAAGAGCCCGCAGGGGGCGTCGTTTCGCCCGGGGTGAGTCCGCCTGGGGTCGAGGAGCTTGGCGAGGTCGCTGACGAAGCGGACGCCCAGCTCGCCGACGACGCCCAGCTCGCCGACGACGCCCAGCTCGCTGACGCCCAGCTCGCTGGCGTCCAACACGCCGAGGCCGTCGGCTCGGAGGTGAGTCGCCCAGAGGTGA
>JAESQQ010000228.1 GCA_016765095.1 Planctomycetota bacterium
GCGAAGGAGGCCAGAGCGAAGGAGGCCAGAGCGAAGGAGGCCAGAGCGAAGGAGGCCAGAGCGAAGGAGGCCAGAGCGAAGGAGGCCAGAGCGCGGAGCGCGTGTTGGTGACGAGCTCACTTCTTCATCTCGAAGCCGTCGTGAGCGAGTTCGATCGCCTCGATCGCGAGTTCGTCCGTGGCCGCAGCGAAGTCGGGCCCCTCGTAGCGACAAGGCCAGGCGTTCTTGAACTCCCAGCGCGAGACCGGATCGCCCTTCTGATCGAGAGCCACGATCGACCCGTTTCGGCGCGTGATCGTGCCTTGGATCGTCTCCTTGACCCACGTAAAGAGCTCGAGGGAGTCCGTCGTGCCCCGCCGGAAGACGAGGTTCGTATAGCGAGTCCCGCCAACGAGCTTGTGATGGCGGCTGTTCTCGCCGCCCTCGTAGAGCTCGACGACCTCGAGTTGGACGTCGAGTCCCTCGACAGCCCTGAAGTTCGTGACGCCTTCCAGGCCGTCAATCTTGACCTGGAAACGATAGCGCTGGTTGAACCGGTCCAGCAAATTCTTAAGCACAGGATCCTCCGTTCTGGGATCGTCGCTAGCTGACGGGCTCTTCGGTGATGATGTCCTTGGCCTGTTGACCAATTCTGAACACAATGAACTCAGCCGGGCGGACCGCAGCCAACCCGATCTCGCAGTGAAGTTCTCCGACTTCGCGCGTCTCGGGCGGGTTGAGCGCCTCGTCGCAACGAACGAAGAACGCGTCCTCGGGAACGTCGCCTTGGAGCGCGCCCTCTCGCCAGAGGTCGTAGAGGAACGAGTTGATCTGACGCTCGACCGCTTTCCAGGTGTTCCACTCGTTGGGCTCGAACACAGCCCACTCGCAGCCCTCCGCGATCGTGCGCTGAACCATGATGAACAGCCGGCGCACGTTGAGGTGGGCCCAGGCCGTATCGCTCGAGAGAGTCCGGCAACCCCACGGCCGGATCCCGCGCCCGCGGAATGAGCGGCTGCAGTTGATCCCCTCTGGAGCGAGGAGGTCTATGTAGTCCTTCCCGAGCTTGCGCTCGAGGCCAAGCACGTCCTTTAGGACGAGGTTCGCCGCGGCGCGGTGAACGCCGACCTCGAGGTCGGTCTTCGCGGTCAGGCCCGCGATATGAGCAGAGGGCGGGACCAGCCGCGTCGCGCCGCTGACGCCGGTCGGATCCTGGACCTTGAACCAAGGGTAGTAGAGCGCCGCGTACTTGCTGTCGAAGCGGTCTCGCCAGTCGCGCGCCTCGTCGACGTCGAATCCGCGAGGGACGTCAAGGAGCGCCACGTGAAAGCGACGCCTTTCGCAGAAGTCCACGATCGCGCGCTGAGTCGCCTCGAACTCGTTGAGAGTCATGGACCCCCGCTCGAACGCGGTCTGGAGGTCTGGGGCGCAGATCAGCCCGACGTCGTCGAAGTCTTCGAGGGCCTGCAAGCCCGTTCGCTCGCCGAGGCCGGTGCTCGTGCCGAGGAAGTCGGCCGCGCCCGCGCCGCTCGCGCCGTCCGACCCGCCGACGAGGGCCTGCTCGAGCTCAGCCTGGGGAAGATCAAAGGGCGCTGGCGTCCGACTCCCAAGCGAGCGGACGGTAACGACACTCGAACGCGCATTGACAATTTCCTCGAAGGAGCGCGAGTGGCCGAGGCCAAACACGAGGTTGTCGTGGATCTCAAATCCAAAGGGACTGACGACGGTCAGCTGAAGCTCGACGCCTTCGACGTTGGGCTCTTCGTAGCTGGCGCGGAGCGCCTCCTTCTTGCTCCAGGAGATCTTCTTGCGACCGACCTCGCTCAAGGTCACATACTCGGAGCGGGCGCCGTCGCTGATCCGCACCACGGCGCCAGGCTCAAGGCCCTTGGTCAGCTTGACTTGAGCCTCGTGGGCCCCACGGGAGAGGGCTCCCAAGACACGAGTTCGCGGAGGTCGGGAGCCGCCCTGAATCCGGGCCTTGATCAGGCGGCCCCAGCCGCCTGGATCCTTGGCCTCGATCCGAAGGGTGGGTCGGCCATAGAGATCGCGGAGGGTCAGGGCCGCGCAGCTCGCGGCGTCCTCGCCCTCGGTCTCGCCACAGCGAATCACGACCGCCTCTCGGCCTCCATTGGCGAAGAAGCTAAACACCGACTGAGGGAGGAGGTAGTCGGCGCTAAACCCGCCGTAGAGCGCTTCGAAGCTGCTCCAAGAGGTCAGGCGCAGGGGGCGACCGACGGGCCCTCGGGTCGCGAAACCCAAGAACGCCGTGGCGTGAATCGGCGCCCTCGAGAGGGGCCCCCGGGCGGCGACCTGAGCCTCGCTGTCTCGCTGAAAATAGAGATCTGGGGTTTGGTATTGGGCCATGGGGGTCGCCGAAGGAAAGAGACCAGCCAGTCGCCGTAGGCAAGAGACCAGTCGCCGTATCTCCTTACACAACAAAGGATTGCGTTCGGCTCGAAATTCTAGCACGCACGATGGGCCAAGGCTACGAGAGCCCATGGAAGTGCACCTTGGATAAGCCCTGTGATACTAGGGGCTTGTGCCCCACACGCCGGGAACGCGCCAGAAGGCGCGTTCCTGGGTGGATTTGATGCTCCTACCAGTCGTCGTCGGTAGGGTTGGTGAAGTTCAAGCCCCCCGAGAAGCCGCCGCTGGGGGCGCCGGCGCCGGCGCCTGCACCACCCCCGCCGCCGGAGGAGCGGTTGATCTTCTTGTTGATCTTGGAGATCTCCTGGACCCACCGGTGACGCTCGCGGTGGCTCAGGTCGAGGATCTCGTTACGCGTCCAGTGGAAGTGGTACGCGAGATATGCAACCTCTTGGTAGAGGCGATCCTCGGGGTAGCACGCTATACCCCCCCCAACGAGCCCAAATCGAAGTCGAACTCCCCGTTGCAGTGCGGGCAGGAGGTCTGGACGAGCGCAGAGCCGTCCTCGTTGATCCGTCGGTAGAACTCCTGCAGGTAGGAGAGGTCGGCGGAATACAGTCCCTCGACGACGTCGGTGGTCACGTTCTCGTCGGTGAGGGTCCCCAGCTTGGAGATGACCCGCGCGAGGAGAATGATCACGAGATACGCGCGGTTCTTTTGGACTCGAAAGTCCGTCAGAGGCGTGATCTCGTCCTTGGCCGTCGCGAGGCGCATCACGCCAGTCTTGTGGAGGTTGCCCTCCTTGTCGACGTAGCCGCGCGGCAGCGTGAATTCAAATTCGGTCTGGAGTGCCATGGCTCCCATTCCTGAAGGTGTTGACGAGCAGGGTAGCAAGGTCGCCCCAGGCTTGGGGCTCCCCGCACAGAGATTTGCAGAGAGGGATTCGCGAAGACGGTGCGAGCGCCACGAGCGCTCACCCGAAACGAAACGACCCGCGCACGAGAGGTTCGCGCGCGGGCGGTTCGAAGCAGCGGGCGTCAGCCTCCAACCGGAACACCAAGCGGTGAACCCCAGAAAGAGGCGAAGGCGAGCTGCTAGGTGAGGTAGTTGTCGCTATAGCCGACGCACAGCTCCACCGTCTCACAGGCCTCAACGTCCTCCTCGTCGCCGTCGAGCGGGCAGAGCGAGTAGGCCGTCAGGAAGCAGTGGAGGTAGTTCACGGACCAGGTGTCCGAGCCCTCACGGTTGGTCATGGTGAGCGTCAAGTCCTTGTAGACGTCGTCCGGGCCGCCCTTCTCCTGCATGTTCTTGTACCAGTCGAGCATCGCCTTCCGCTTGTCGGTTACGGCGCCGACAAGGACGAGGTCTTGCCACTCGGCGATTCCCGCCGTGTGGTTCTTGAACTGATCCGTGCCAGTGGTCACGCCCTGGCTCTCGTGGATCCGAAGTCCGCCGCCGCGGATGCTGTTCCAAGCGCCCTCGTTGCTGTCCGGACCGTCGCCACCCGAGATATCAACTCGGAAGGCGTAGTTTCGGTTGTATTGATCTGCTACGTGCTTCATTGCTGATTCCTACCCTTAAGCCATCGTGATCCGGTTGACCCGGACCTCGAGACGAATCTTTCCGACCGTGCCTGCCGTGCCACCCGAGCCTATGTCTATGTAGTCGAGCGACGTCGGGAAGCAGTCGATCAGGTTGAAGGTGCGAACCGTGTCGCCACCCTGGTTGAGGACTTCGACGGTCAGATCCTTGCGGGAATCCTTCCCCTCGTAGCAGTCCTTGACCCAACCCTTGATCTTCGACCGCGAGTCGTCGTGGTCGATGACGGTGAACACGATGTTGCCGTAGATCGGCTGCCCCGGCTGAAACCGGCGGTAGTCATGGTGGCGACTATCGCTCGCCGGAACCTTCGGGAACCGCGCCGTAATGGGCGACACCGAACTCACGTGATCACACAGATCACAACTGAAGTAAGACGTATAGATCTTACTGCGCATCGATTTGGGGTCTGCCACTCGCTACCTCCTCCACAAGTCGGCCACCGGGACAGTGGCTCCAGGTTTGAAACGACCGGGGGCCGAGTGGCCCCCGATCGGTTATTGCTACTCGGCGACGTCGCTACCGGACTGCCACTGACCAATTCGGAAGATCACGAACTCAGCCGGCTTCACAGGGCAGATACCGATCTCGGTAATGACCTGGCCAGCGTCGATCGTCTCGACCGGGTTCGTCTCCTCATCGCACTTGACGTAGAAGGCCTCTTCCGGGGTCTTCCCGAACAGAGCGCCCGAGCGCCATACGCGATACAGGAAGCTGCTCACGTCGCGCGTGATCTTCTTCCAGAGGCGGTGATCGTTCGGCTCGAACACGGCCCACTGGAGGCCAATGTCGATCGACTCCTCGACCATGATGAACAGACGGCGAACGTTGATGTATCGCCAGGAAGCGTCAGAGCTGACGGTGCGCGCACCCCAGACTCGGATCCCGCGGCCCCGACGGCTGAAGTCGCGAATGCAGTTGACGCCCTTCGGGTTCAGGATGTCCTGCTCCGAGCGGCTGATCGTGTATTTGAGGCCAAGCGCCCCGCGGACGATCTCGTTGGCGGGCGCCTTGTGCACGCCGCGCTCGGCGTCCACGCGAGCGTAGATCCCGACCATGTGGCCGCTGGGCGGAACGAAGATGTTGCCGCGCTCGGGGTCGTAGACCTCGATCCAGGGGAAGTAGTAGGCGCCATACTTCGAATCGCGAGGCTTGGGAACCTTGTCGATCCCGCCCATGTCGATCGTCTCGGGCGAGTCGAGGACGGCGAAGCGATCCTTCTTGAGCTCGCAGTGAGTCAGGACAGCGTCCTGGATCGCGGCGTCGGTCATGCCGGGGACGACCACGAGGCTCAAGTCGTCAACGTCCTCAAAGGTCTTGAGGCCGGTCCGAGCGTTGGGGCCCTTGTCCTCACCGATAAACATTCCGACGAGCTGACGGTTGAAGTCGCCACCCTTGGGGGCTGGCGCAGGCACGCCCTTCTTGTCCTTGGGGTCCTTGGCGGGAGCAGCAGCAGCCTTGGGGGCCTCGCCACCGACCTTGTCGAGCCCAGCGGGGTGCGCGCCGACGTTGGTGATAAAGCAACGCGTGCCGCCGTTGTTGAAGAACCCATAGACGGCGTGAGCCAGATACTGGCTGTCGCGGAAGTCACCGAAGGTGTTGGTGAACTGCGTCCAGTTGCCTATGAAGATGGCCTTGTTGACCGGGCCCTTGCTGCACGTTCCGAGGAAGCCTGCGGTGCTTGTTCCGACAGCCTCGATGGGCTTGGAACCGCGGTCCACTTCTTCGACGTAAACGCCTGGGCTTAGATAGGAAGTCGCCATAGATATCTTGGTCCTCGTTGAGGTCTCGTGATCGTCGCTCGACGACGCTTCTGACGAGTCTATGTGACTCGCCGGTCCCGCCGCTTTGCGTCCAGTTCCCTACCGTGAATCGTGGAACGCGGTCCACGCGGCGGGCGCGGGAGGTTACCCCTCCCAGGAAATCATCACAAGCGCCTCACCCCTCGATCTTCCTGAAGTCAGTAACCCGCTCGCGGACGCGCTTGATCGGAGTCGAGACGGCGCTGCGGAGATTGAAGTCGACGAAGTAGCCCACGCTCGGTCCAAAGGGAACCCCGAGGGCCGTCGCCAGCTCGCGGTGCTCTGAGACGGTCAGCGTGTCGAGCGAAGCCTCGGGCACCCCCGAGTAGCCGACGAGGTCCTCGTCTTCTTGGCTGAGGTCGAGTCGAGAGTTGTCGTGCATGACCCTCAGGACAGCGCCCAGGAGCACCTGATCCTCGGGCGGAAGGGCCCAGGTGCTGAGGAGATACTGGGCTCGGAGCCCAATGGGCGGGTTGCGGAATTGCTCAACCCCGTCTTCCACCTCGAACTCGCGGTCGAGGACCTCGCCGCGACGCTGAACGCCGACGTGCAGCAGCCCGACTTGCTCGTCGAGGGAGGGGTCATAACGCAGCACCACCGGGACCTCGCGGCCCAGAGCCTCGACCAATCCACGCTCCAGCATTCGCTGAAGAGTGAGTGTGATGCTTTTGAGCACGACGAATTGCTGCACGTTGGCGTGGCCCCGCTGCCTGACGAGGCGGAATTGTAGAACGTGCTCGGGCTCGCTCCAACTTTCTCAACCCCTTGCAACTAGAGGTTTTGAGACTCCTGGTAGACCTCGCACCGAAAGGCCTCCACGACAGCTCCCTCTTCGCTCCACGCTTCTGGCGGCAGCCCAGCCTTGCGGGAGGTCTGTTGGAGGAAGGTCAGCGGGTCCCAGCTCCGCTCGGAAGCGACTTGCGGGAGGAGGAGCCCAGAGCGCCCCCTGTGGCGCACGATCAAGCCGTCGCGACCGACCTCGACCGCCCCTGGCAAGCTGCTTGGGGGAATTGGGAGCGGCGGGGTCAGGACCGAGATCTCGATCTCGAGTCCTTCGAACTGCTCCGGGAGCAGAGGGCTAAAGCGTCCGTCGTGGAAAGCGGCCCGCACCGCGAGCTCCCGGACCGACTCGACGAGGGGCCGCTCGGTCTCGACAAAGCCAATGCAGCCCTGGAGGGCTCCTTCGAGGCGAAGGGTCACGAAGGCCCCGGCTGGGCGGCTCAACTCGCGGCCGTGGGGCGGCAGGTCCGGCGCTGGATCCCCCGCGAGGCGGGCTTGAATCGCGGACCGGATCAGGCTGAACAGGAGCCGCTGCTCCTCAGGACCGATCGAGGCCGCCGGAGCGCTCACTTCAGGTTCAGGACGTAGCTCTTCCAGCTCGCCTCGATGGCGGTCAAGTCGAGATCGCCGAACACTTGGTCGAAGGCCTCGATCCGAGACGCGCCGGACTTGAGCGCTCGGAAGTAGGTCACGAGGAGCTTGCGCCCCCTCGCGTTCGAGCCGAGGTAGTGGATCAGAGACCAGCTGTGGGCGTAGTTGACCCCGGCGTGAGTCATGAAGGTCCGGTGGTCCGAGCGGAGCAGGCGACGAAACGACCAGGGCCTCCTCGCCCCGTCGTTCGCGCGCAGCGCGTCCCGAATGTTGCTCAGGCGGCTCGGGAACCGCTCTGGGACGACCGCATATTCGAGGCGCTTGCGAGAGATCTTGGCGCCGATCGAGAAGTACTCCGCCATTCCCTCGTTCAGCCAAGCCGGTCGCTCCTTGACGTAAAGGTGGAGCCATTGGTGAAAAGCCTCGTGGAGCAACGTCTCGACGGTGTCGCGGCTGAGCCCGAGCTTGACGTCCTCGGTCTGCTCGTAGAACACCAAGATCCGGTAGGAGGGCATGTAGTAGCCGAGGGCGTTCTCGGTCCTGCCGATCCCAATCGCCTGACCGAAATCCGCGAAGCCCTCGCGGTCCCGGAACACGTAGACCGTCGGACAAAGGACCGTCGGGTTGGTCACCTTGAGGAGCTTGTTGTAGGCCAACGAGGCCTTGTCGAGGACGTCGCCCAGGGTCCTGAGGAGCCTGTGGCTCTTGCGCAGCTTCCTTTGGAGCGCGGCCAGCCTGGCTGGCGTCTTCCCGCGCCGGCGCATCTCCTTTTCTTGGGCTTTGAGCTCGCCAGGCGTGACCCCCACGTCAGCCATGACGCGATACTTGCCTGCCGAGCTGATCTTGGTCAGCCCCGCGCTCGCAAGCGGGTACTGGTCCTTAAAGGGCCCGTCGATCAGGAGCACCCAGATGTCTCTCCGCCGCTCGTCCATTCCGAGCGCGACGGCCCGGGCTAGCTCGTAGCGCTTGGTGAAGAACGCCGAGCGGACCAAGGCGCGCTGGGGGCGGCTCATGCCGACACCGCCAGCCGCTGCCCGCAGAGCCTTGTCCGTCTGGAGGGGCGCCAGATGATCGCGGGCTCCGACGAAGTCGTCCTTGGCGAAGGCCAAGAGCCCTTTGGCGGCGGCCGGGTAGTGACCCTTGGGGATTCCCTCGACGAGAGCGGCGACGGCTTTCTCGAGGGCCGGCATGTCTCGCTTGTCGTAGGCCGCCACGACGTTGTACCAGAGCCGGAGATCGCTCGGACGCGCTGCCACAGGCGGCGGCCGCTCGCTGCTCGGGCCTGTTTTAGGAATAATGGGGATTTTCTTGTTCGGATCGGGGGGTAGCGGGCTCTCGTCCGGTGGCGTCCCGCCGTCCTCAATGATCTTCTCGCGGAGGCGCCTGCGCGCACTGCGAGCCTTCTTGGCGGCCTCGCTCCGCGGGGCCAGGCTCACGACCAGCTCGTAGAGCTCGATCGAAGCCTCAGGGGTACGGCTCTCGAGCCGCACCGCCTTCTCCAGGATCGCGCCCAAGTAGGCGGATTGCTGCCGCTTCCTCCGCTCGCGCTCGCCCTTGAGGAACTCGCCGAAGCGGTCTGCGTGCCGCGCGCGGGGGTCGCGAGGGTGCTTGCGCGCGAACTCGCTCAGGAGACCCGGGGCGTCCTTCTGCTGAACCTCGCGGAGCAGCTCCCAATCCGCGTTCCCGGCCGCCCGAGCCCTGGCGAGCTTCCCGCGGTGGCGACGGCGGCGAGCTTTGTCTGGGTCTTCTTGCTCGGGGGTCGCTGCGGGGAGCTGCGCGACAGGCTCCGAGCTCGTCCCGATGAGGAGCCCCAGCGCGAGCCCAAACAGAGCGCAAA
>JAESQQ010000229.1 GCA_016765095.1 Planctomycetota bacterium
CACCGCCTAGCGGAGGGGGTGGACCTCGTCGTCCCCCACCTCCGGGTGGACGCCGGCCTCCCCCTGGGCGCCGGCCCCCGCCGCCCTTCTACCTGGAGCGAGTCGGCGCGAAGCCTCTCGCGCTCTTTCCCGGGCGTCCCTTCGTGGTCGGCCGAGTGGACGAGTGCAACCTCACGATTCCTTCCCAACGGGTCTCGCGTCGCCACGCCGAGATCATTTGGGGCGAGGACAAGACTCCGAGCCTCAAGGACCTCGGCTCCCAAAACGGGACCCTGGCCAACGGCAAGCGGATCAAGGGCGAGCACAAGCTCAAGCATGGGGACGAACTCGAGTTCGGACCCTTCCTCTGCACCTTCCGCTCTCAAGTCGAGGCTCGGCGCGAGCGTGCGGCAGCTCAGGCCAACGAGGACACAGGCGGCGGCGGAATGAATCCAGACGTCACCCAGCCGATGCTGGCCGACGCCATGGCCGGTCGCCTCGACCAGATCAACCTGACGGAGCTCCTCCAGACCCTCAACTTCAACGAGAAGACAGGGACGCTCGAGGTCTTTGGCAGCGACGGCGACGGAACGGTCGTGATCCAAGCTGGTAAGCCGACCTACGGCGAGTGCGACGGCGAGGAAGGCCCCGAGGCGATCTACAAGCTGATCAAGTTCAAGAACGGACAGTTCAGCTTCAAGGGTGAGATCGAGGAGGAAGAAGTCAACATCACGATGCCCATGGGCTCACTCCTTATGGAGGCCGCCCGCCGAGTCGACGAGGAATAAGGGCGCGTCGACGCCTCGAGTCCCTAGGCCCCGCGCAGCGGGGTCTTTGGCTTGGTTCAAGCGGAAAGGACTGCGTGTGGAGTTCAGCCTCGACCCCGATGCCCTGTTCAAACCCGGCGAGGCCGAGGACTTCTTCGTGGCCAAGCGCGAGGGCGTCACTCTTCGTGGAACCGGGCGCGGGTTTAGCTACGTCAACGCCTGGTGGCTGGCCGAGCTCTGTCGTTTGATCTACCGCCAAGACGCGAGCGAAGGCGTCGCGCGAGGACCTTTGGAACCGACGCGGGCCGAGCTCCTCGAGCGGGTCGGCCTCCGCGAGCGGTTCTTCTTTCACGAGGGGGACCTTTGCCAGGGGGCGCTCGTCGAGCCGATCGCGACGCCCGACGCTTGGACCGCGCTCGTGTTCCGAGGGACCCACAGTCCGCAGAACTGGTTGACGAACACCAACGCGGTCCTGGGTGCCTGGCCGAAGGGAGGCCAAGTCCACGTCGGCTTTCGCGACGCGCTGCTCGGCCAGTGGGCGCGGATCGAGCAGGCTCTGCACGCCGCGCGCGGCCCGATGTTCTTCACCGGGCACAGCCTAGGAGGCGCGTTCGCGACCCTCGCGGCCTCGCTCCTCGCGCCCCACGCTCTCTACACCTTCGGGGCGCCACGGGTCGGGAACGCGGCGTTTGGGAAGTCGCTCCAGCGGACCGCCTTCTACCGGGTCGTCAACAACCGCGACGCGGTGACCTCACTCCCGCTCCCCTTCCCGACGCTCGGCTTCACTCACGTGGGCGAGCTGCGTTACTTCGACCGCGACGGCTGCCCGCGCGAGGACCCTGGCGACTTGAGTGTGGTCTGGGATCGGATCCGCTGGGAGGCGCCGACCGATCCCGCCGGCAACTCGCGCGGGTTCACAGATTTGCCCAAGTTCATGACGGACCACGCGCCGATCAACTACGTCGCGCTCCTCGCTCGCTACCTCCCGACCCGTCGCCAGTGACCAGAACGGCCTAAAACAAAAGACTTGTGGCGAACGTCACCGGCCGGTCACCGGTTGGCTCACGGGTTTAGCTACCCCGTTGCCACCTTAGGCGGCCCCCCGTAGAATCCCGGGCACTCATGCTCCGGCGCGCGGGGCAACGAACTCCAGGGGAACTACCCATGGCCAAGGGCTCTAGCTCGACCACCATCTACCTCGTTGGGTTGATCTTCGCGATCCTCATCTCGATGGGTCTCCTCTTCGCGTGCTATCAGCTCAACGAAGACCTCTCGAAGCAGAAGAACATCATCACGGGGCTCGAAAACGAGGTCAAGAAGGAGAAGGACTCGCGCCTAGGTGTGCGGGCCGAACTCAAGCTCTCCCGGATCCTGCTCAAGGGTGACGACAAGTCGGAGGTCCGCCGCGAGTGGGCCGACGACCTCTACCTCGCAGACGCCAACAAGGAGCTCCAAACCATCGTGAATGGCCAATGGGTCGCGACCGAGGGTGAGCTGAACGAGATCAAGGACGAGACGGTCAAGCAGATCTGGACCGACATGCAGGGCTACCCCTTCAAGACTCGTCCCTTCAAGACCTTCCCGGAGGTGATCAAGGCCTATCGCGACACCCTGAAGGTCGCGGTCCAGGTCCTCCCCCTCTTGCGCTACAGCCGTGGCCAAGAGATCGCGAAGGTCGAGGCGCTCCGCGGCGACATTCTCAAGATCAAGAAGGAGAAGAACAAGGAGATCGCCGACGCCAGCAGGCGTCACCAGCGCGAGGTCGAGGGCCTGCTCGGCGAGATTCGCGGCAAGGACAAGGACCTGACCCGCGTTCGCGGCGAGAAGGACAACGTGCAAAAGCACTTCGTCCAGCAGAAGAAGGACCACGACCTCGAGAAGGCTCGCCTTGAGAACAAGGGCATGCAGCTCCAAGAGCGCATTCGCCAGCTCGTCAAGAAGAAGACTAAGTCCTTCACCGAATACAGCGAGCCGGACGCCATGATCGTTCACGCCGAGCCCGCCCTCGGCTACACCTGGATCAACCTCGGCCACAACGACGGGCTGCGCCGGAACATTCGGTTCCAGGTCTATCGCTTCGTGAAGGGCGGTCGGCAGCAGATCAAGGGCGTGATCGAGGTCCGTCGGATCGAAGACGACATGGCTCAGTGCGCGATCCTCGAGGACCAACAGGTTCGCGATCCGATCACGGGCAAGATCATTACCGTTCCCGATCGCAACGACCCTATCGTCAAGGGTGACTTGATCCGCAACCCCTACTTCGACAAGGAGGAGCAGAAGGTCTTCGTGTTCCTTGGCTCGAAGCTTCAGAATCGCTACTACAACCTGGCGGAGATCAAGCGACGGATCACCGAGGCCGGTGGCAAGGTGGAGTCCGAGGTCTCGACCTCGACCCACTTCGTCGTGCTCCTGAGCGAAGGCGACGAGGGCTTCCAGATCCAATACGACCGGGCGGCCCAGTTCGGCGTGATCTTCATGCGAGAAGCCGAGCTCATGGAGTATCTCGGCCGGCGCTAGCGCGTCTCCAAGATCGACCGCAAGCGGGGCGAGCCAGTTGGCTCGCCCTTCTTCGTTGTGGTTCCCAAGTCCCGTTGACCTCGCCTCTAAGAGCCCCTAACGTCCCGGGCCAGGGAGAGTGCATGAGCGACGAGGCCCCCAAGATCCGCCAAGCCCAGCTGACCGAGGAGGAGGGCTGCGCCCTCCTCAAGGTCCGGTTCAATGAGGCCGGTTTCAAGATCCAGGAGCGATTTGTCTTCGAGGAGGTCGGCGTCTCGGTCGAACTCGACGGCTTCGACCCAGAGGCTCGGGTCGGCTACGAGTATCTGACGACGGAGGAGGGGGATCGAATCGAGTTCACCCCGAGCGTGGTCGCGAGCCTGGAGGGGCTGATGGAGAAGGGGGAGCTGTTCCTGCTCATGATCGACGAGCGCTCGGTCGACGCGAAGGGGCTCTCGCTCGCCGCGGAGCGCTTCCTGGCCTACGTCAAGAGCGAGCAGTCCTCATGAGCCGTGGCTTCGGCGTCCGCGATTGGCTTCGCCGGGCCCGAGACCTGCTCCCCAAGCTCCAGGACCAGTCGGATCGCTTCCACAGGGCTCAGCGCGCGCACCGCGACTTAGCGGAGCGCCTCCGCCAGGAGATCCCCGAGCGCTTCGAGGGCCTCCTGCTCGACTTGCTCCCCGATATCACGGCGGCGTCGCTGCAGCGCGTGGCCAAGGTTACCGGCGCACTCGGCGGCGCCGACCCGCAGGGCATGGTCGCCGAGCGCCGCACGGCGATCGAAGCGGAGCAGGCCGAGATTCGCAGCGACGTCGAGATCGAGACGGCCCAGCAACGGATCGAGGGCCCGCTTGAGGACGAAATCACCGAGCTCAAGCGGAGCCTAGGCCCGATTCGTCGTTTCCTCCGCGAGGCGAAGCACCCCCGCTTAGACCGCCTCCTTGACTGCGACTACGGGACCCCGAGCTACTCAGTCCCTTGGTGGCGATTGAGCTACTACTCGGACTGGAAGGCCGGCGACGAGATCCTCGAAGCGACCGGTGCGGAGTTTGAGGAGTTCGCGGCCTTTCGGGAGGCTTTCGCGGGGCGCTTCAACCAGGGCGTGATCTCGCAGTCGAAGTACGAGGCGCGCGTCGAGGAGCAGGGGGTCCTCAAGCGAACACTCAGCCGCTATCGGGAGCTGGAACAGAGCTTGACCCAAGTCGAGGACTTGGTCCTCCTTGAGCTGCGCGGCACGCTGCGGGCCTTCCTCCAGGCGCGGGGTGAAGGGGCGCTCGAGGGGCGGATCGACGCCGATCGCGGCGCCAAGAACATGGCCCTGGGCTGGGTTGGCGTCGGCAAGCGCCTCCAGTACGTGCAAGAGCTCGAGCGCGAGCGCCTGACCCCCTTCGGAGCCGCGATCGAGAAGAGCCTCGCCAAAATGCGGCGCAAGAGCGTCAAGTACGCGCGACCCAAGAAGGCCTACACCCGCTTCAGCGCCGACGAGATCGAGCGGACCTTCGTCGATCGCTCGGCCAAGTGGGACAAGTTCTGGACCCGCTACGACGCGGCCTTCGCGGCGCTCAACGACTTCGACGATCGCTACCACTACGGTCGCTTCGAAGACGACTTCCTCTGGTGGGACTTGTTCTGCGACGGGCGCGTCAAGGGCCGCTTCAGCGAAGAGGTCACGGAGTTCTACGAGGAATACGAGGAATACAGCTGGGAGTCCCCCTGGGACGATTCGGACGGCTACGAGTGGGAAGAGGGCTACGCGGCGGCGGCGGTCGCCGACGCTGACGGGCGAGACGAGGGCGAACTCTGGGACGGCTCGTGAGCGAGCGGAAGAGCATTCGAATCGTCAACTACGCGGTCAATGGCCGCGGCGTCGGGCACCTGACGCGCTTGATCGGGATCAACCGCTGGCTTCGACGCTACGCCGCCTACTGCGGCGTTCGCTGCGAGATCTACTTCCTGACTTCGAGCGAGGCAGACGGGGTCTTGTTCGAAGAGGGCTTCGCGAGCTTCAAGCTCCCGAGCAAGACCTTGGTCAAGGAGACGGGGATCGACAAGCGGACTTACCTGGCTCTCGCCAAGCAGTGGGTCTGGCACTCTTTGGGCCTCCTCCGCCCGGACTTGCTCGTGGTGGACACCTTCCCGCGCGGCTCGTTTGGAGAGCTCCTCTCGGCCCTCGACCTCGTCAAGCAACGAGCCTTCATTTATCGCCCCATGAAGCAGAGCTTCGCTCGGCGGCCCGACTTCCAGGCCATGCTCCCGCTCTACGACGTGATCTTGGTCCCCGACGACGAGGCCCAGTGTGGCCCCACGGTCGTGCCGACCTCCGCGCAGGGGCGCGTGACCCACACCGGCCCGGTCGTGTGCCGTGAGGCTTCGGAGCTCTGGGACCGCGAGGAAGTTCGCGAGACCCTCGGCGTCGCCGAGGACGCGATCTGCGTCTACGTCTCGGCCGGGGGGGGAGGCGACCCGACCAGCGAGGCTCGCCTCACGCTCGCCCTTGAGGCGCTGAGAAAGATCCCCCAAGCTCACGCGATCGTCGGCGGGGGACCCTTGTACCGTGGGCGCCGGCAGCGCGGCCCGCGCGTGACGTGGCTGTCCGGCGAGCGCGCGCTCGAGCTGATGCCGGGGTTCGACCTCGCGATCTCGGCTGGGGGCTACAACAGCTTCTTCGAGCTGATGTTCGCGGGCGTCCCAAGCCTGTTCTGGCCCCAAGACAAGGTCGCCGACGAGCAGGACGTTCGCATTCACCGCGCGGTCGAGCGCGGCGCTGCCGTCTCGCTCCCCCTCGAGTGCACGGGCGAGCAGCTCTCGAGCGCACTCGACGCGCTGCTCGATCCCGCCAAGCGACGCGCAATGGCGAGCGCGGCCCAGGCGTTCGTCCCGCGCAACAACGCGCGCCGGGCTGCTGCCGAGCTGCTCAAGAGGGTTTTGCCGCCCGCCGCAGTCGAGGCTGCCCAGGAGGCCGTCGACGACGGGCTCCTCGCCGCGGCCCGCGACTTGGGCTACGAACTCCACACCTTCCTCGACTTAATGGCGGTCCTTGAGCCGCGCCCCCGGGCCGAGCTGGACGCCGAGTCCGCCGGCGAGCTGAGCCGACTCGCGGTCGAGCTCGTCGAAGCGGTCGCAGAGAGCGGGGCCCCGCTTGATCCGGTCCGCCGCGCCCTCGACCCCCTCGCTCGCAAGCTCCCGCGTGGGACTCCCCGCGAGCGCTGCGAGGTGATCAAGCGAGCCTTGCTGGCGTTTGCGCCCTTCTCTGACTGGGCCGGCGCGGGCATGGTGATCCGCGCGCTGCGGACAGAGAAGGAGCCGAGCGGGAGCGCCATGATCGAGGCGCTCGAGCGATTCCTGAGCGGGCTCCAAGACGAGGGGCAGGACCTCTATCAGGGACTGGCTCGACTCGCGCGAGCCCAAGAGGCCCACTCCGAGCCGCCCTGCAACACAGACCTCCTCCATGAAGCCAGCGCACGCGAGGTGATCTCATGAGCGCCCCTCAGCTCGGTCTGATCGGCCTCGAGGCGGGCGCTCCCCTGGTCGGGCCGAGCTCGATCCACATTGACGTGACCAACTCCTGCAACACCAACTGCGTGACTTGCTGGGATCACTCGCCGCACCTCGACGAGCCGCGGAGCGCAGCCTGGAAGCGCCAGCGCGTGGACTTGGCTCGGGTCGAGGAGCTCCTCGACGACGCCGGATCCCTGGGCGCGTTGCGGGCGGTGGTGATCTCGGGCATGGGTGATCCCTTCGTGCACCCTGAGATCTACGAGCTCTTAGAAGCGGTGAAGTCTCGCGGGCTCCACTTGACGGTGATCACGAACCTGATCCCAGCAGACCCCGAGCGGATCCTGGCGCTCTCGGTTGATCAGCTCCTGATCGGGATCCACGCCGCGAGCGAGGAGGCGTATCGGGCCTTCCACCCCAGCTTCCAGAGCGACGAGTGGACGCGGCTCCACGCGGCCTTGACGCGGTTCTCAGAGGCGGGCTGCAACTACAAACACGTCCAGGTGATCTGCGGACACAACGCGCACGAGCTGGTCGAAATGGTCGAGCTCGGCGCGCGCTACGAGGCCGCCCGGGTCATCTTCAAGCTGGCCGGGCTCAAGGCTGGGACCGAGGCCGTTCGAATCTCTGCGGCCCAACGGCGAGAGCTGGTCGAGGTCTTGGTGCCTGCCGCTCAGGCCTGCGCCGAGCGGCTCGGCGTGACGACGAACCTAGACGTCTTCGAACGACAGCTCGCGGCCGGTGGCGAGGCGACGGCTCCGATCTCGGAGATCGGCTGCTTCATGGGATACGTCTACAGCCGGATCCTGGTCGACGGGACCGTCCTCTACTGCTGCAACACCGACGTCGTGATCGGTTCACTCCAGGACGCTCGCTTTCACGAGCTCTGGCGGGGAGAGGCTTGGGAGGGCTGGCGGGCGCGCCTTCGGGGGGGCGATTACCCCGAGAGCTGCAACCAGTGCGGCAAGATCAACGAGAACCTCAAGCTCTCGCGTCGCTTCGAACGCCGCTTCGGGCGTCAGCGCCTGCTCGAGGTCACGGGCCGTGCGGCCAGCGCTCGCGCGCTCCCCTTGGCGGGCGCATGAAGCTCGCCGGACCTCGCTCGCTGCCCAAGGCCGCCTTTCGATACGCCGTGCGCAAGCCGATGATCGAATGGCAGGTGTGTGGGGTCTGCAACTACGACTGCACCTACTGCATTCAGAGCAAGAAGTCTCGCGAGGGGCACCCCAGCCCCGAGGAGACCGAGACCTTCCTGAAGTTCTTCCGAGGGCTGCCGGGCGCCTGGGAGGTCAAGTGCAGCGGCGGCGAACCCTTCGCGTTTAGGGGCTTCACGCGGCGGATCGTGCCGAGCCTGATCGACGAGACGCCCCATACGATCAGCACCCTGACCAACCTCTCGGCGCCGCTCCCGGTCTTGCTCGAGTTCGCCGAGCGGACCCAGGGCCGGCTCGGGATCGTGAGCGCCAGCCTCCACTTGGAGTGGACGACCCCCGAGGAGTTCGTCGAGAAGGCCGTCGCCCTGCGGGAAGCCATGGACCCCAAGGCGCGCCTCGTCGTGAACGAGGTCCTCGTCCCCGATCGCCTCGAGGAGGTGGCGCGTGCCCGGGCGCTGGTTGAGGCCGCTGGCCTCCGCTGGTTTCCCCAGGTCCTCAAGACCAAGCACGGCCGATTCGACTACACCCCCGCGGATCGCGCCCGGGTCGAGGCTCTGACGGGGAGCGATCCCAGCCCGCGCGAGGCCAACCTCGCGCCGAGCTATCAGGGGCGGCTCTGTTGGACCGGGGTCGAATACTTCGTCATGACCCAGCGGGGCGAGGTCTGGAGTTGCCGGACTGCGAGGCGCCACGGCCAAGGCTTCCTCGGCAACGCCCTGACAGGCGAGGTCGTGCTCCGAGCCGCGCCCAAGCCCTGCCCCTACGGAATTTGTCCCTGCACGACGCCTGCGAACCGAGGCATGATCGAGGGCGTCGGCCTCGGGGCGAGGGAAGAGGCGTGAGCCGCGTCCTCCCGAGCGCGCCTCGCAGAGGTCCCGGTCCGAACCGCGGCGCGGCCAGTCGTCGCCAGCCAGCGCCGGCGCGGCCGCCCGAGGGCGTCGTGAGCTGGAACGTGAACACGGCCTGCAATTACCGTTGCAGCTACTGCAGCCAGCGCTTCAAGGAGGATCGCGGTCGCTGGTCCCGAGACACGCCGCGCTTCTTGGCGGCCTTTGGGAGGCTAGAGGGTCGCTGGGAGATCAAGCTCTCGGGGGGCGAGCCCTTCGTGCACCCGACCTTCGCTGAGCTCGTGGCTGGTCTGAGCGGACTCGGCCACCGGGTCTCAGTCGTGACCAACTTCAGCGCCAGCCAAGCCAAGCTCGAGGAGTTCATTGCAGCCGGGGGGGGTCGGATCGGCCTCGTGAGCTGCAGCCTGCACCTTGAGTATGTGCCGGACCTAGCGCCTTTCGTCGCCAAGGCTCGCTGGCTGAGCGACGCTCTCCAGGTTGCCGCGGACCCAGATCTCCCAGCGCCTGAGCTCTGCGTGACGTGCGTCGCGACCCGCGCCAACCTCGCGCGCCTCCCCGAGATCGCGGCTGAGTTCAAGGCGGCTGGTGTTCGGTTCAAGGTTCAGCCTGAGAAGCAGGACCGCGACGTGATCGGCTACTCAGCGCAGGAGCGCGAGCAGATCTTGGCGCTCGGCGGTCACAACTTGACGGGCGTGATCGAGCACTCGTTCCTGGGTCAGCCCTGTTGGTCTGGGAGCCGCTACTTCATCCTCGACGACCTCGGCCAGGCCTACCGCTGCTACCCAGCGCGTCGCTATCGCCTCGAGCACTTGGGGGACTTCCTCGATCCAGAGTTCGCGCTCAACCAAGGGCCCGAGCCTTGCCTCTATCGCTACTGCAACTGCACGGTCCCGATCGCGCGGAACATGATGCCCGAGCCTGTGCCCGTCGGCGGGGCGACCTGAGAGCCGGCGGCTTTGCGGCCGCACCGGTTATGTTGCCCGCTTAGGGAGTGACCCATGGCCATGAAGTTCAAGACCTTTCGGAACATCGTGATCGGCGTCGGGATCCTGATCGTCGGCGGCGGGGTCTACGCCTGGAACGCCACCCACCCGAGCCAGCCTCCCTACTCAGAGAAGTGGACTCCGGGCAAGACTAAGACTAAGACTGCGGACGGGCGCGACCTGGCCAAGCAGCAGCGGCTCGACCTCGAGGCCAAGGCCAACAAGGCCCTCCGTAATCTGCAGAAGAACCGAGACCCGCACGCCGACCCGGTCCTGGCCGCGATCCTGGAGCGGATCGAGCAAGGTTGCTCCGCGAGCAAGATCAAGGACGCGCTCAAGGGGCGGACTTACAAGGTCAACCTCTACGGCAAAAACGGGCAGGTCGTCCGCCTCAAGGTCGACCTCGACCGGGACGATCGCTGGGACGAGAAGTGGACCCTCGAGGCCCCTGGACAGCTCGAGGGCCTTAAGCGCCAGATCAGCACGGCGGACGACGGCGTCAGCTATGACCGCGAGCTGATCTATCGGGGCGGGGTGTTCCGCCCCAAGGGGGCCGCCCCGGTCAAGCCTCCGCCCTCGAGCGGTGGCGGGACGCCTGAGCCGAGCGACGGCGGGACCGATCCCTCCGGCGATTCGACGGGCAACCTCGAGCCTCACCAGGTCAAGCTGATCGAGCAAGTCCAGCGCGGGATCGGTGGCCCGGGCAAGAAGCTCAAGGACCCCTGGAAGAGCGGGCCCAAGGTCAACGTCTACCACGACGAGGGAAAGACGATCCCCAACCGCGCCAAGGTCGACCTCGACCGGGACGGAAAGTGGGACGAGAAGTGGAACTTCGAGCCGCTCCCCGGAGGGCTGAAGGTCAAGCGCCAGGTGTCCACCGCGGACGACAACGTGAGCTACGATCGGGACTATCGCCTCCGCGAGGGGAGCTGGGTCCTCAAGGAGTAGGGGGCGGGCGATCCGTCCCGCCGGATAGACGGCGGGCAGGGATCCAGCGCTGACGTGGCTTCGCTGGCGCCGCTTAAGCGGGCGGGGGTGAACCCCGCACCCTACAGATCACATGGGTGCCTTTCAGGTCGCCCACTTCAAGCTTCCAGCTGCCTCTCATGGGCGGCACGCAACACGCTCCCGTAGGGGCGGGGTTTACCCCCGCCCGCTCTCAGGGGGGACCCGCAGCGCTCCCTCTTCGGCTGCTCGGAACACCTCCCAGAGCGGGACGGCCTGCTCGCGAGCGAGGCGCGCGCAGTCCTCGTATTCGGGGGCCAGGCTGAGGCGTCCGTCGGGGCGCTTGGCCTCCTTGACGCGAACGAGGCCATAGGGGGTCTCGACTTCGCGCTGGGTGCGGGGCAAGACCCGGCGCGTCTCGACGCGGCTCCGGACGCCGAGTGTGCTCGCTTCGACCAGGATTCGCTCTTCGATCAGTCCGGCGCGGGCCGGGTCGGCGAGGACGGTCAGGACCCAGCCGGCTCGGCCCTTCTTGAACTGAGCGCTCGTCGTGAACACTTCGAGCGCGCCCGCCGCGCGGAGCTCTTCGCAGAGATATGCCGTCCGCTCGGGCGTCTGGTCGTCGAGGTTGGCCTCGATGACGACGACCTGGCCGGGAGTCCCCGCAGGACATGACTGGCCGATCACGACCCGGGTCAGGTTCGGGGGGGACCCCTCGGGGGCAGTCCTCGTCCCGGCGCCGTAACCGACGCCTTCGATCACCATTCCTGGGAGCGGGCCCCAGGCAACGACGATCGTTCCCAGGAGCGCTGCCGCGGTCGGAGTGACGAACTCGCCGCTGCCGGGGCGACCCACGAGCGGGAGGTTCGCGAGCGCTGCGATCGCGAGCACGGCGGGGGCCGGGAGGGGGAGGGTCCCGTGCGCGGCGCGGATCGTGCCGCCGGCTTTTAAACACACTGATTTCCATTTCCAAACACCAGGAACCTAAATATCAAACGCTTGCCAATGTGCGCCACATGCTCAAGATCATGGGTGCCAAGCCCGAAGCGCTGAACCTGTTGGTCAGTCAATCCCCTGA
>JAESQQ010000230.1 GCA_016765095.1 Planctomycetota bacterium
AGGCCCAATAGCAGCATGGAGGCGACCGTCCCGCCAGACGCCGATCGGTTCGACCTCGGCAACAAATTCGGGAGCGGCCGCGAGCCCGCGCTTCGCGAGCTCTGGAAGAACCAGGAGCGAATCCTCCAGCGCCTCGAGGCGATCACGGATCAAGTCGGCAACCTCGTCCAAGCCCAGGCCGACGAAGTCGCTCACCTCCGTCTACGCGCCGAGCGCGCCGAGCGAATCTGCACCCAAGCCTTCAGCCAAGCCCAGACGCGGGCGAGCCGGTGGGAAGCAGCGGTCTCCGGGCTCGCGGCGCGAAGCGAAGTCCACACGCGCGCAGCCGATCCCGCGCCTGGCTCGACGCAGCAACTCGTCCGACTCCTGCGTGATGCGATCACCGCTCAACCAGAGCCTGTGCCTGAACCCGAGCCCCAGAAACCAGACCCGCTCGAGGTCCTCCGCGAGCGCTTGTTCGCCATGGGCAATGAGCATCAATCGCTCGTCCAACGTCACGCTTCGCTCCTCGAGAACCTGCTCGGACTCCTCGATCCCGAAGACGATTAGCCTCCCTCGCGAGGCGCCTCTTTGCTCCGAAAAGAAAAACCACTGAGGGGGTCGTTCCGGAGAGGGTCCAGCGGAGTTCGTCGCGTTTTTCTGCGCGAAGATGCGCGAGATCGACAGGCGTGGTGGGAAGAGGCCGCGGTCAGGCGCGCCGAACTCAGATCGCGGCGACGAGGTCTCGAAGCGTTCGCGGAGAGCGTGCGCTCGAATCGTCGCGCTCGAATCGTCGCGCCTAATCGTCGCGCCTAATCGTCGAGAGGCTCGCCGTCGGTGCGATACCGGTCGAGCTTCTTGTGAAGTCCTCGTCGCGAGAGACCGAGGAGAGCGGCGGCTTGGGTCTTGTTTCCGCCGGTGGCCTCGAGAGCACGCACGATCGTGACGCGCTCCATGTCCTTCAGCTTGAGCGAACCTCCCGCGCCGAAACCTTCGCCCGCAGCGGCTTGTTGGTTCGCTTTGCTGAGAGCTGGCTGCCGAATGTGGTCTGGAAGATCAGCCTTCGTTATCAGATGCACACCCAGGGCGTTGAGACGTTTGAGCTCGTTGTCTAGCTCGCGAACGTTGCCGGGCCACTCGTAGCCGCTCAAGGCCTCGATCGCGTCGGGCTCGATCCGCGGCGGCGTCCCTTCGTGAGTCACGAGGCGGCCGAGGAGATCGTTGACGAGCTGGGGGAGGTCTTCCATTCGATCGCGGAGCGGGGGAACCTCGACGGGGATCACGTTCAGGCGGTAGTAGAGGTCGCGGCGAAACTCACCCTGATCCACCATGGTCTTTATGTCGCGATTGCTGGCCGCGATCACACGGACGTCGACTTTGACCGTCTCCTTGGCGCCGACCGGCCGGACCTCGCCTTCTTGAAGAACGCGGAGGAGCTTGCCCTGCATGGCGGCGCTCATTTCCTCGATCTCGTCGAGGAACAGCGACCCGCCGTCGGCCTGAGCGAACAGGCCCTTGTGTCCCCGAACCGCGCCCGTGAACGCGCCAGCGGAGTATCCAAAGAGCTCGGAGTCGATCAGTGTCTCGGGGACGGCCGCGCAGTTCATTGGAATGAAGGGCCCGTCCTTGCGAGTGCTGGCGTAGTGAATCGCCTTGCTGAGGAGCTCCTTGCCGGTCCCGCTCTCGCCTTGAATGATCACGGGGAAGCTCGTCTCCGCGACCCGGGTCAGGAGCTCGAACACGCGCTTGAACTTGGGCGACTTGGTCACGAGGTTGCCGAAGCGACGGACCTCGTCCTGGTCCCGACGCCGGACCTCGGCCTCAACACGACGCAGCCGAAGGCGCTGCGACTCCATTCGCTGCTGGAGATCCTCCACGCGCTGAGCGTTGCGGATCGCGATCGCGGCTTGATCGCAGAACGCCTCGAGGGTCCTGACGTCGTCTTCCTGGAACACGCCGACCTTGTCTGGCTCGTCGAGGTAGAGCGCGCCTAGGACCTGACCCCCTGAGACGAGCGGGCTGACCATGACTGACTTGAGGTCGAGGCCCGTCGCCGAGGCGTAGCCGTCCCGCTCTTGGCTCGCGCGAGCGGTCACGACGGTGTCGCGCCGATCAATGCACTCCCGAATCAGGCGGCGACTGATCGCCTCGTTGGGAGAGGTGATCGTGGAGCGCTCGATTCCGCGCGCCTGGCAGACGCGCATTGCGCCGCGCTCCCAGAGAACCATGAACCCACGCGTCGCTCGTGAGAGCTCAACCGCGGCGTCCATGATCATCACGGTCAGGCTCTCGAAGTCGGTCTCCTTGTTGATCGCCTTGTTGATCTCGAGCAGGCGCTGAAAGCGGCGCTCCTCCGGAGAGAGCATTTCCAAGTCGCTCGGTCGCATGCGAGGGACGGGCTGCTTGACCTGCTTCGCGCGGGGCTTCTTCTTCTTGCCTCCCTGGAAAGCTTGGAGGATTCGCTGGGCCTGGGAAGCGTCCTTAGCGAACGCAGCTAGATCCTCCCCCTCTGGAAGTGGCCCTGTCTCCTGAGAGGGGTCCTCCATTGGGTCATTGGGGCGCTGGCGGCCGCTGCTGCCGCGGCGGCGGGGTTTGGAATCAGCCACAGAGGCCAGGTTACCACCGCGCGAGGTGCGCGCCTTCAGAAGGGTCGCGCCTCCCGGCAGCCATTTCACAAGAAAGCGCCCCCCCAGCGAGTAGAATCCCGGCCCAACCGGGAGGCCTCATGGACGCCGAGCAATACTTCACCAACCTCGCCCTCGCGGCCATGGTTGACGGTCACCTTGACGACGCGGAGCGCGTCCTCCTCGAGCAGCACGCAGCGAACCTGCGATTGACATCCGACCAGGCCCAGTCAGTCCTAAACCGCGTCTTCTCGGGTGAGCTGAAGGGATTCGTCAAACCGCAGAGTCCAGAAGCCCGCAAAGCGGCCTTCCGCGCGGTGGTCCGGATCCTGCGGGCCGACAAAGTCCTGACCAGCAAGGAGCAGCGCATGATCAAAGTGCTCGGCGTTCAAATGGAGATCGAGGACTCGCTGATCGACAACGCGCTCGGACCGAAGTGGGACCCCAAGCTCTAGTCCTCTCTTTCACTCCAACGGCCTTTCAATCCAACGGCCTTTCACTCCAGCGACCCCACGAGTCCACCCTTCCCCGACCTCGCTCAGACCACCAGAGACTGCCCGCCGATCCGCGCTCCCCGCGGAACCGAGCGGGCGCTTTGCGTTGAACGAAGGAGGCGACCCCTATGACGACACACGCCCCCCCAGCCACACGGCCCCCAGCCCCTCGAACCGACGCCCTCAAGGCCGTCCTCGCGGAGCGGATCCTAGTTCTCGACGGCGCGACCGGAACTCGGATCCAGACCGAGGAGCTCGTTGAGGCGGACTTCCGCGGGCAGCGGTTCGCGGATCACCCCTCGGAGTTGCTCAACCTCAACGACCTCCTCGTGCTGACTCAGCCCGAGCTAATCCTCGGGATTCACGGGGAGTATCTCGACGCAGGCGCAGACGTGATCGAAACGAACACGTTCAACGCGAACTCGATCTCGCTGGCCGACTACGGCCTGAGCGAGTTCGTCTACGAGATCAACCTCGAGGCGACCAAGCTCGCGCGAAGAGCGGTCGAGACCTTCGAGGCCGCAAACCCTGGCCAGACCCGCTTCGTGGCGGGCTCAATCGGGCCCACGAGCCGAATGCTCTCCATGTCGCAAGACGTGAACGACCCAGCGGCAAGAAACACGAGCTTCGAGGAGCTGCGGGCGACCTATTACGACCAGGTCCGCGGCATGGTCGAAGGCGGGGTCGACCTCCTCCTCCCCGAGACCAACATTGACACCCTCAACCTCAAGGCCTGCCTGTTCGCGATCGACGAGGTCCTCAGCGAGCACGGACTCGCGATCCCCACGATCGCCTCGGTGACCTTCATTCAGGAGGGATCGGACCGGACGCTCTCGGGCCAGACCCTGCGCGCGTTCTTGGCTTCGATCAGCCACGCGGACTTGCTCGGCGTCACGATCAACTGCGCCTTGGGGCCGGTCCACATGCGGGCCCAGGTGCAAGAGCTCTCCGAGCGCTGCCCCCTCCTGACCGGCTGCTACCCCAACGCGGGGCTCCCCAATGAGTTCGGCGGGTTCGACCTCAGCCCGACCGACATGGCCGCGGTCCTCCGGGAGTTCGCAGAGTCGGGCTGGTTGAACATTGTCGGCGGCTGCTGCGGGACGATGCCGATTCACATTCGGGCGATCGCCGACGCCGTCCGGGATCTCCCCAAGAGGGAGCTGCCGACCCTCGAGCAGAACACGACCTTCAGCGGCCTCGACGCATACGAGTTCCGCGACGAGACCAACCTGACCATGATCGGCGAGCGAACCAACGTCGCGGGTTCGCGGAAGTTCCTCCGCTTGATCCGTCAGGAGAAGTTCGAGGAGGCCGTCGAGGTCGCGCGCAAGCAAGTCGAGGGTGGCGCCAACCTGATCGACGTCTGCATGGACGAAGCCCTCCTCGACGGCAAAGCCTGCATGACGCGGTTCTTGAACCAGATCGCGTCCGAGCCAGACGTGGCTCGAGTCCCAGTCATGGTCGACAGCTCGGACTTCGCGGTTCTCGAGGCTGGCCTGCGCTGCGTTCAGGGCAAGGGCGTCGCCAACTCGCTCAGCCTCAAGGACGGCGAACAAGTGTTCTTGGAGCGCGCCCGAACCGTGCGCCGTTATGGGGCCGCGGTCGTGATCATGGCCTTCGACGAGACGGGCCAGGCCACAGGCGTCGAGCGCCGCGTCGAGATCGCGAGCCGCGCCTATCGAATCCTGACCGAACAGGCTGGCTTCGCTCCTCAGGACCTGATCTTCGACCTCAACGTCTATCCCGTCGCGACCGGGCTCGAAGCCGACGAACGCAACTCGCTCGACTTCATTGAGGCCGTCGCGGAGGTCAAGCGCCTGTTCCCAGCCGTCCGGTTCTCGGGCGGGATCAGCAACGTCAGCTTCTCCTATCGCGGGAACGACGTCGTCCGCGAGGCCATGCACGCCGTGTTCCTCTACCACGCGATCCGCGCCGGGCTCGACATGGCGATCGTCAACGCAGGACAGCTTACGGTCCTGGACGAGGTCGACCCCGAGCTCCGGGAAGCTGTTGAGGACGTGATCCTGGCGCGCAAACCAGGCGCGACCGATCGCCTCACGGAGATCGCCGAGCGGTTCCTTGGGCAGACCACCGCCCGAGTCGAGGACAAGGTCTGGCGCGGGGAGCCCCTCGCGAACCGGATCTCGCACGCCCTCCTGCACGGCGTCGTCGAGTTCGTGCAAGAGGACATGGCCGAGGCGCTCGCGGCCTACCCGACCCCGCTCTCGATCATTGAGGGCCCGCTGATGGACGGCATGTCCCACGTCGGCCGGCTCTTTGGGTCGGGAAAGATGTTCCTTCCGCAGGTCGTCAAGAGCGCGCGAGTCATGCAGAAGGCGGTCGCGCAGTTGACGCCGCACATGGAGCGAGCGGCGGGCCAATCCCGCGGCAAGGTGCTGCTCGCGACGGTCAAAGGCGACGTACACGACATCGGGAAGAACATTGTCGGCGTCGTGCTCGGCTGCAATGGGTTCGAAATACTCGACCTCGGCGTCATGGTCTCTTGCGAGAAGATCCTCGAGGCCGCGGTCAAGAACGGCGTCGACTACGTCGGTCTCTCGGGACTGATCACGCCCTCGCTCCACGAAATGGTCCACGTCGCGAAGGAGATGTCTCGCCTCGAGTTTCAAGTCCCACTCTTGATCGGCGGCGCGACGACTTCGCGGAAGCACACGGCCGTCAAGATCGCGCCCGAATACGACCAGACCCTCCACGTGCTCGACGCGACCTGCGCGGTCGAGGTCCTGAGCACCCTGACTGACCCTGAGGCACGCGCTAAGCTGCTCGAAGAGACGCTCGTCGACCAAGAGGCGGCCCGAGTCGCGTTCGCCAACCGCGCCGAGAGCAAGCCTCTCCTCTCCTGGGCAGACGCAGTCGCCAACCCACTCGAGCTCTCCTTCGACGACTTGACGCGCCCGGCCAAGTACGGGGTCGAGGTCCTCTCGCCCTCGCTGAGCGACGTCCGCCAGTACATCGACTGGACGCCCTTCTTCACGACCTGGCAACTGCGAGGGACGTACCCCAAGATCCTCGACCGCCCCGGAATCGGTCCGAAGGCGCGCGAGCTGAAGGCCGACGCGGACGCTATGCTCGATCGAATCGGGGCTGAAGGCTGGTTCGAACCGCGCGCGATCTACGGGCTCTTCCCGGCCGCAAGCGAAGGCGAGGACCTAGTCGTCCTCGACGAGACCCGCCAGTCCGTTCGCGCTCGATTCCCCATGCTCCGCCAACAGGGTCAGCGCAAGCGCGGCCCCAACCTTTCGCTGGTCGACTTCGTCGCTCCGCGCGAGAGCGAAGCGGAGGATCACCTTGGCGCGTTCGTGGTCACCGTTGGGCCGGGTGTCGGCACGGCGGCGGCGAAGTTCCGCGAGGATCACGACGAGTATCAGGCGATCCTGGTCCAGTCCCTCGGAGATCGAATCGCGGAGGCCCTGGCCGAGTGGCTCCACGAGCGCGTCCGCGCCGCGTGGGGCTACGAGCCCGTCGGGACTCACTCCAAGGAAGACATGATCCGCGAGCGCTACCGCGGGATCCGACCGGCGCCCGGCTACCCAGCCTCTCCCGATCACCTGCTCAAGCCGCGCCTGTTCGAGCTCCTCAGCGCCGAGTCGATCGGGGTTGAGTTGACCGAGTCGATGGCCATGCTCCCAGCCTCCTCAGTCAGCGGTCTCTACTTCGCACACCCCAAGTCGCGTTACTTCGCCGTCGGCCGGATCGGCCAGGACCAAGTCGCCGCGTACGCCAAGCGCGCCGAGATCGACCTCGAAGTTGCCCAGCGCTGGTTGGCCCCCAACCTCGACGCCTAGAGAGAGGTGCTCGGAGTCATCCGGGTCGCTCGAGCGGACTCAGGCACGCCGAAGGACTCGAAACACGAGAAACTGGCGACGGATGCAGGCAAGGCCGGCTTCGCGCTGCGATTGCCGGTTTCGCGACAGCCTCTCGTGCTCGTGCTCGTGCTCGTCCTCGTCCTCGTCCTCGAACGAACGGATCGGTGTCGAGGCTGCCTTCGGAGGTCGGGAGCGCTGGCTGTGTTTATAGGGCTGCGCCCAGAGTAGGTCGGGGGGTGGCTGTCTCGCCGACCGGGTCAG
>JAESQQ010000231.1 GCA_016765095.1 Planctomycetota bacterium
CCCCGCCCCTACAGTCACCTGTACCGGTATCTCCGGGTTCAGCCACTAGGAGAGCTCCTTGCCGAGTGTGATCCAGTACTTCCAGACGTTGAGCTGGAGACGCAGGGCGTCCCTGAGCTTGTCGGTGGGCCAGGTGGGGTCGCCGAGGAGCTTGGCGACGGAGTCGCGCGCGGCGGCTTGCTCGGTTTGGGTCCGCTCACGTGCGGCGCCGAGCGCGGCTTGGTCGTCGCTCTCCTGAGCTTGCTCGAGCTCCTCGCGCAGCTCGAGCTGCTCCATGAGGAACATTGGCGGGGTCCGCTTGTCTTGGTCGGCGGTCTTGCCGCCGCCGATCACGACGAGGTGCTCGGCGCGGCTCCGCTCGTCGCGAAGGAGCGCATAGGCTTCGTTGAGCGACGAGCTGAGGGTCAGCGCTCGGCCCTGCTGGCGCGGGTCCTTTCCGATCAAGCGGTCTGGGTGGAGGCGCCGGGAGAGCTGGAGGTGGCGGGCTTCGAGAGCCTCTAGGTCGAGGGCGAAGCTCGGCTCGATTCCAAAGCGCTGATACGCGTTCAAGCCGCCGACGGGGTCGCGGAACAGCTCGCCGCACGACTCGCAGAGGTAGGGCAGGCTGAGGACGGCTTCGCAGGCTGAGCAGGAGGTCGAGTCGGCCACGAGGGTTCCCCCCTTAGCGCTGAGGCTCATGAGGAGAGGCTCATACGGAGAAGCTGGTGCCGCAGCCGCAGGTCCCGCTCGCGTTGGGGTTGGTGTAGGTGAACGAGTGCCCGAACTCCTGCTCCTCCCAGTCGATCTCGGTCCCGTCTAGGAAGAGGAGCGACTTCTTGTCAACCAAGAGTCGCGTCCCGCTGGTCACGAACACCTTGTCGTGGCGCGAGGGCATGTCGAACTTGCGCGGGCTCGTCACGAGGTCCACGACGTATTCGAAGCCCGAACACCCGCCACCCTTGATCGCGAACCGGAGGCCCGCGGTCTCGGGGAGGCCTCGCTCCGCGAGGATTTCCCTGACCTTGACTGCAGCTCGATCGCTGAGCGTGATCGCCATGGGGTGCGCTCCTGAGGCCGTTAGGCCTGGACGGTCGCCTCGCGGCCGTTAGGCCTGGACGGTCGCCTCGGCGGCCTCGACGGCGGCCTGCGACTTTTGCTTGTAATCCAAGATCGCGGCCTTGATCGCGTCCTCGGCCAGGACCGAGCAGTGGATCTTGACCGGGGGGAGTGAGAGCTCCTCCACGATCTGGGTGTTACTGATCTCAAGGGCCTCTTCGACGGTTCGTCCCTTGACCCACTCCGTCGCGAGCGAGCTGCTTGCGATGGCGGAGCCGCAGCCGAAGGTCTTGAAGCGGGCCTCTTCGATGATCCCGTCCTTGACCTTGAGTTGGAGACGCATCACGTCTCCGCACTCAGGGGCGCCGACGATTCCGGTACCCACGTCGGGGTCCTGCTTGTCGAACGAACCCACGTTGCGCGGGTTGTTGAAGTGGTCGACGACCTTTTCGCTGTATGCCATGAGGTTCTCCTCTCGTTTCCAGAATCAGAAGGTTAGTGGGCGGTCCACTCAATGGTGGAGAGGTCGATCCCCTCCTGAACCATTTCGTAGAGGGGGCTCATTTCGCGGAGCTTGGTCACCGCGTCGATCGAGGTCTTGAGCGCGAACTCGACTTCCTCGTCCGTCGTAAAGCGACCGAAGCCGAACCGGATCGAAGTGTGAGCCAAGTCGTCGCCGAGGCCGAGCGCCTTGAGGACGTAGCTCGGCTCGAGGCTCGCGGACGTGCAGGCCGAGCCGGAGCTGACCGCGAGGTCCTTCATGGCCATCATGAGGCCCTCGCCCTCGACGTATTCGAAGCTCACGTTGAGGTTGCCCGGCACGCGCTGAGTCGCGTGACCGTTGAGCTGGACGTGATCGAGGGTGTCCGTCAGGGCGGTCCAGAAGCGCTCGCGAATGTCGGTCAGGCGCTTGCCCTCTTCCTCCATTTCGGCCTGAGCGATCTCGGCCGCCTTGCCGAGGCCGACGATCGAGGGGACGTCGAGGGTCCCCGAGCGCATTCCGCGCTCGTGTCCGCCGCCGTGAATGATCGGGCTCAAGCGAACGCGTGGCTTGCGGCGCCGGACATAGAGCGCGCCGATTCCCTTGGGCGCATACATTTTGTGCCCCGAGATCGCCATGATGTCGATCTTCATGGCCTCGACGTCGATCGGAACCTTGCCGACAGCCTGAGCGGCGTCGGTGAAGAACAAGCAGTTCTTCTCGCGGCAGAGGGCGCCGATCTCAGCCATGGGCTGGACGACACCGATCTCGTTGTTGACCGCCATGATCGCGATCATGACCGTGTCCTCACGGATCGCCGCTCGGAGCTCGTCGAGGTCGACGACTCCGTTGCGCTGAGGCGCGAGGTAGGTCACCTCGGCCCGCCCGCTTCGCTCGAGATACTTGCAGGTGTCGAGCACGGCCTTGTGCTCGGTCTGCAGCGTGACCAGGTGCTTGCCGCGCGAGGTGTACATTTCCATAGCGCCCTTGAGCGCAATGTTGTCGCTCTCGGTCGCGCCGGAGGTGAACACGATCTCCTTGGCGTTGGCCCCGATCAGCTGCGCGATCTGCTCGCGCGCGGTCTCGACGGCCTGCTCAGCGACCCAGCCGTAGTTGTGGTTGCGGCTGGCGGCGTTTCCAAACTTCTGGGTGAAGTAAGGGATCATCGTCTCAAGCACGCGCGGATCGACCGGCGTCGTGGCTTGGTAGTCCATGTAAACGGGAAGCTGCATGGGGCTCCTTAGTTCTCGATCTCGATCACGGGGAGGATCGAGGAGCGCTTGCGTTTGCCTTCGCGAGCCAAGTCGGCGATCGACTGGCCGTAGAGGATGTCGCGGATCCGGGCGTGGATTTGAAACACGCTGTGTTTGACGGGGCACACCGAAACTGCGCTGCAGCACTCTTCGTCGTCGTTCGGCTCGCAGCCGTTGGTAATGCAGGCGGCGATCTGGAGCGGTCCCTCGAGGAGCTCGACGACGCGGCCGACCGGCAGGGTGGCCGGGTCGTGGAGGATCTCGTAGCCGCCCTTGGTGCCTCGAACCGAGCGAACGAGTTCGCCTCGGCTGAGCTCCTTGAGGACGTTGGCCATCAGCGGACGAGAGAGGTGGTAAGTCTCTGCGATCTCGCGCGCAGCAAACCGCTCCTCGCGATGAAGCGCGAGGTGGGTCAGAGCGATCAGCGCGTAGTCGACTCGCTTCGTAATGTGAAGCATGAAAACACCTTAGAACTCGTACCGGGTTGGTGCGGATTGAGGCCCGATGTCCGAAATATAGGAGGCATTCGGTACTCATTCAAGAGCAAATGCACCCATTCTGGTGCGGATTCTCCTAAGCCGCTCTATCTTCACGGTTTCGGGCCTCTCGTGAGGGTCTGAAGCTCACGTCGCGCGCCGGGCCTGAGAGGGCTAGGCTGGCCTCGTGACGACCCCCTCCTTTGGCCCCCGAACCATGGCTCTCCTGCTGCTCCTCCTTGTAGTTTCGGAGGGGCGGGCCGAGCCGGAGGGGACGATTGAGGTCGCCAGCTACAACGTGCATGGCCTGCCGAGTTTCATCACCGGGGACGAGACCCTGGCTCGACTCCGCCAGATCTCCCCTCGCCTCCGCGGGCTGGCGGTGGTCGGGATCCAGGAGGACTTCCTCGACGACGGCCACAACCTCCTCCTCGGGGAGGTCGACCAGCCGATCCGGCTCCGGTTCGCCAAGAAGCTCCCCAACCGCCTCTACGGGTCGGGCTTGACGACCCTCGCCCAGGGCAAAGTCCTCGCCAAGCTGGAGGTCCACTTCACGACGTTCCACGGCCTCGTCGGTTCCGGGGCCGACGGAATGGCCTCCAAGGGCTTCCAAGTCACACGCCTCCAGCTCGCGCCTGGCGTCGAACTCGACGTCTACAACACTCACCTCGACGCGGGCGGGAGCGAGGGCGACTCCCTCGCGCGGGCGTCCCAGGTGGCTCAGATCACTAGCGCCATGGAGGGCTTCTCTGCGGGTCGAGCGATCCTCTTTCTGGGGGACACCAACCTCAAGTCCAAGCGGCAACGAGACGGGACGATCCTCAAGCGCTGGTTTCGGACCACTGGCCTCCGCTGCGCCTGCGCCGCGGTCCGCAAGCGCTGCTGTGCCCGGATCGATCGCGTTCTCTACCGAAGCGGCGTCGGCCTCCGCCTCGCGCCCGAGACCTGGAAAGTCGAGGACCCCCGCGACGCCGCCAAGGTCCCGCTCTCGGATCACGAGCCGATTCGCGTCCGCCTTCGCTGGCGGCGCGAGGCTTTCTAGGGGGCGATCAGGCCTGGGGCGCGAGCGGAGCTAGGACGCGATTGGCCTGTGCGAGCGCGGTCTCGGTGGCCGCGAGGAGCGTGAGCGGCGCGAGGCCTGCGGGCGCCAGCTCGAGGCGCTCCGCCAACTCGACCAGCTTCGCGCCCAGCCCGATCGCGCTGTCGTGCCGCTCGGGCGAAGCGCTGAGGTAGAGGTCACCGACGAGCAAGGCCTTGTTCGCTTCGGTCCAGAGCGACTCGACGAGCTGAGCCCGCGCAGGTGCCGGGGCCGCTGGAGCGAGATAGGCGTGGAGTCGGTTGCGCATCGGCCCGGACCATACCCTGCTGGGGCGGGGCGAAGCCGGCAAAACCCCAAGGGCGGCCGACTCTTCTCCTCGCCTAGCGCAGGCGCCAGCGGGCTTTGGCAGCCTGGCTCGGTGGGCGCTCTACGGGCGAGCGCCACCAGTCGCCCGGATCAGGCTGAACGTCGCCGAAGAGCAGGGCCCGCTTGCCCGGACCCGTGCCTGCGGGGTGGCACTCGGAGCAGGTCCGGGGCGGGATCGCGTTCTCGTGGGGCGTCGAGTTGGCCACGATTGGGGGGTAGGAGGGAGAGCCCGGGTTGAAGCGGGGTACGTAGCGCGCGACCGTACGTCCGCGTTTGACGTAGCGGAGGCTGACTTTGCAACCTGGCTCCCTGGGCGCCCAGCGATTGGCGCGGTCCCGCCGCGTGTCGGGCGGGCCAAAGGGGACGCTGCCCTTGCGCTCGGCCTTGAAGGTCACCGTCCCGGGCGTGAACACTTCGCGCTGGCGGAGGCTGTGCTCGTCGTAGGCTTGAGCGCTCAGGAGCCAGTCTTGGCCGGCGCGGGCGCGGTCGTAGTCCATATGACACGAACCACAGCGGGCCGCCTTGCGGTTGTGACAGAGCGCGCAGGAGACCTTCTCGTGGCCAGCGATCCCCTCCGAACAGCCCGATTGGTTGGGGGCTGTCGCGGGCCGCCGGGTGTTGAGGAGGGGGGCTAGGTGGCGCTGCCCGCTCAGGAAGGACTCGACGACGACTTGGTCTCCTTCGCGAACCCAGTTACGGCGGGGGTTCCCCCGGTTCGTCAGGAGGTGAGCCTTCCCGCCTTCGCCTGAGAACACCCCGCGGGCTCCCTCGCCAGCGAGGGGGGTCCCGTGCCCGAGCGGAAGGTCCCAGGGGGACGACGAGCCGGAGCCGTGGCAGTCCTCGCAGCGGATCTCGACTTGGTGCTCCATGCTCGGGTAGACGTTCCCGTCCCCGTGCACGTCGATCGAGGTGTGGCAGTCCACGCAGCCCAGCCCAGCCTGCTGGTGGGGCTCGCTGTGCTCGGTGTAGGCGTTGCGGGTGTGGCAGTGGTTGCATTGGCTGTCGGGCGGGGTCGTGACTAGGCGGTGCCGGCTGGCGTGCCCGGCCCGTCGCTTCGGGATCGTCCTGTCCTTGCCTTCGTAGGTCCCGTTCTCCCCCGAGAGCACGTGGCAGGCAGAGCAGCCGGAAGAGCGGTGTTCGAGGCGGGTCGCTTTGCCCTCTCCCCACACGTGGCAGCGAAAGCAGTTCTTGCGCCCGTAGTCGATCAGGGCCGCCCTCGGGAGCGCGTCGGGGCCCCCGCCGCAGAGCTCGACGGCCTCGCGGAAGGTCGGGAGCCCGGCCGTTCGCTCCATGCGCTGGAGATAGCCTGACGCCAGCCCTCGGGCCACGACCGCTCGGTAGGCGGGGCTCCCGACCGCAGGCTCGGCCGTGTCGGTGTCGATCACGGGGTAGTTGGTGTAGCGCGGCTGGCTGGGATCGACCAAGTCGACTGACGAGGTCAGGAGGAGGACCTTGCCGGTCTCTTGCGCCATCAGCGAACGCTGAACCCGGTAGGTGTAGTTCCCGCTCGAGGCGCCGGTCGGGTCGTTGTGTCGCGACCGGACGTGCATCAGCCGCCCGCCGACTCGCTCCGGCAGCCGGCGGCCTTGGAGGGTCTGGAGCGCGCCGGGCGCCGAGTGGCACTTGGCGCAGCCCGCCCCGACGCTCGTCGCCCAGAGGCTGCCCGGGTTTCCGATCAGGCCTCGGTGGGCCTCGGTCTTGGTCAGCGCGTCCGAGCGCCCTTCGTGGCAGACGACGCAGGTCCCCGCCGGGTCGCCGGCTCCGAACGCTTCCAGGGCGACTTGCATGGCGCCGGTCGCGATCTGGCTCAGTCCTTGGTGGCAGGCCAGGCAGCCGCCCTTCCTTCCGCGCGGCGCCTTCGCCCAGCGGGCGGAGAGGCGCTCGTTCCAGCGCTCGATCGGATCGCTCGCTATCGCGCGCTCGACCCCCTCCAGCGGTCGCCAGCCGGCAAAGAAGCTGTTCCAGGCCCGCGCACGCCGGGAGCGACCGACCTCGCCCAGCCGTCGGACATAGGCCGCGACCGCCCAGAGCTGATCCGGCGGGAGGGAGATCTCGCCCATGAGTGTCCCAGGACGACCAAGCGCGACGGTCCGCGCGATCGCTTCGCTCGTGGCCCCCCCTCGGAGCACGTCGGGGCCGAGCGTCAGGTCCGGGGGCGGAGTGGCTCGCCCAGCTGCGTTCTTGAACGAGGCCGCCAAGGGACCGTCGCCGCGCCCCTCCCCGTGGCAGGCCGCGCAGGAGGCCCGGAACACGTCTTGGCCGAGGTGGAGGTCCGGCTGGCCGCGCGGGCGGGCGGGC
>JAESQQ010000232.1 GCA_016765095.1 Planctomycetota bacterium
GGGAGACACGTCGTCGGGAGACACGTCGTCGGGAGACACGTCGTCGGGAGACACGTCGTCGGGAGACACGTCGTCGAGAGACACGTCGTCGGGAGACACGTCGTCGCGGAGCGCGTCGAGGGCCCCTGCGCGGGCGAGCTGAGCCAGCTCGTGGCGAAGCAGACCCGGGACGCGCGCCACCAAGTCTGCGAAGTCGTCGAAGGGCCCACTCCTGGTTCGGCTGGCGACGAGCTCGTCCACGACGTCTCGCCGCAACCCTTGGATCTGCCCGAGCCCAGCGCGAAGCGTCTGGTCGCGGCCGATCCAGCTCCAGGTGCTCCGATTGACGCAGGCCAACTCGACGCGCAGCCCCAGCCGCCGCGCTTCGCCGAGGTAGCCCAGCGTCGAGTAGAAGCCCCCTCCGTTGCTGATCACCGCTGCCAAGAACTCTGCGGGGAAACGGTCGCGGAGGTAGCAGCACTTGAACGACACCAGCGCGTAGCTAGCGCTGTGTGACTTGCAGAACGAGTAGCCGGCGAAGGACTTGAGCATCTTCCAGACCTCCCCGATCAAGGCCTCGCTCAAGCCGCGCTCGCGCGCCCCGCGGTTGAAGCGGTCACGGACGTCGGACAGTCGCCAATCATGATCCTTGCGAGAGAGGACCTTGCGCGAGAGGACCTTCCGGAGCCGGTCGCCCTCCTTGGGTGTGAAGCCGGCCAACTCGATCGCCAGCCGCGCCACGTCTTCCTGATAGGCGGTCAGCCCGAGCGTCCCCTGCAGGGTCCGCTCCAGCCCACGGTGCAGAGGGACCCAGCTTCCTCCGTGCAGGCGCCGGAGGTATTCGCCTATGAACGCGTTGGCCGCTGGGCGAATGATCGAGGAGTGGATCACGAGGTGCGCGAAGTCCCCGCGCTGACTGCGTCGCTGGAGCTGTCGCATGGCGGGCGACTCGACGTAGAAGCAGCCGACCGTCTCGCCTCGCGCGAGCATCTCTATGCAGCGCGGGTCCTCGATCACGTCGAGGGCTTCGTAGGGCGGCGGCTGGTGTCCGTGCTCTTGGGCAGCAGCCAGCGCGTCGCGAATCACCGCCAGCGAACGGTTCCCGAGGAGGTCGATCTTGATCAAGCCCGCTTGCTCGACGCCCTCCTTCTCCCATTGGAGAATGAAGACCCCCTTGGGCGCTCGCTGGACCGGGCACAAGTCGCGGATCGGACCTGGCGTGATCACGACGCCGCCCGGGTGAACCGAGAGGTGGCGAGGGAGGCCTGAGATCTCGGCGGCCAGGCGCGTGATTTCGTCCCAAGGTGACTCTAGCTTGACCCCTTGGAGCATTGGGTGCGTCGCGAGCGTTTGGGACAGGGGCCCCGAGCAGAAATAGGGCAAGCGCTTGGTGATCGCGTTGATCTCGGTCTCGGGGAGCCCGTAGCTGCGTGCGACCTCGCGAAGCGCGGCCCGGGGCCGGAAACACACGTGATTAGCGACCATGGCGACTCGCTCGCCAAACTGCTCGAAGGCCTTGGCCAAGACCTCGTCTCGCTCGTCCCAAGGAAAGTCGATGTCGATATCGGGGGGGTGTTCGCGACCCTCGTTGAGGAAGCGCTCGAAGAACAAGTCGTGCTCGACGGGGTCGACGTGGGTGATCCCCAGCGCATAGGCGATCACGCTTGCGGCCGCCGAGCCCCGTCCGCAAGTCCGCGGGAACCCCTCGACGAGGTCGCGCACGATCAAGAAGTAGTCAGCGAAGCCCTTGGCGCACACCAGCTTCAACTCGAGCTCGAGTCGAGCCTTCGCTCGAGCCGGGAGCCGAACTCCGGCCGGAAGCCTGTAGCGGCGGCGAAGGCCGTCTAGAGAGACCTCGCGCAGGACCTCGACCGCGGGGCGTCCCGAGGGAGACGTCCAGGCGGGGAAAGTCAGGCCTCCAAAACCCCAGGCCTCGCCTCCAAAGCGCGAGCACTCGCCCAAGGTCACACTCATGGCCATTGCCTTGCGGCCTGTCTCGCCCCAAAAGCGCGCGCGAACTTCCTCGGGCGAGAGGAGGTAAGCCTTCGCAGACACTGTGTCCTCGGGCCGAAGCCGACCCAGAGTCCGCTTGCAGCCGATCGCGCGGAGCACACGGTGTCGAGCGTGGTGGGCGGGGATCGCGAACGTCACAGGCGCTGTAGCCACCAGGGGCAAGGCCAGGTCCTTCGCCAAGGCCTCCAAACCAGGCGCTCGTCCTCCCGCCAACTCGACGTAGAGTCCCAAGTTGCCGAGCCCCAAGTCGCCGAGCCCCAAGTCGCCCGCGCCCGGCAGGCTCGATTCCAAGGTGCCCTGACACATAGAGCCCCGCCGAGCCGCAGCGAGCCGACGGGCAGCAGCGAGCGAGCGCAAGAGGCTCTCGTCGCGGCTCGCGACCACGAGCTCGAGGGGCGTCTGCTCTAGGGCGCGAGCCAGATCGAACTCGCTCCCCTTCTCGTGGCGAATCGAGATCACTTGGCAGAGGGCGGCGTAGGCGCGTTGGCTCGTTGGAAGGAGCAAGGCTTCGCGGACGGGGCCCGGATTGCTAACCACCGGCACCCCCCTTCGTCGAGCCTCCCGAGGCTCTTCGTCCACGAGCGCTCCTACGATCGGCTCGAGGCCGAAGTGTTCGCAGGCCGAGAGATAGGCCGGTAAGCCGCAGAGGCCGTTGCGATCCGTGAGCGCGAAGCCCTCGTAGCCCTGGGCCAGGGCTGCCTGACAGAGCTCCTCGAATCGGCTCGCGCCTTCCAGAAAGGAGAAACAGGAGCGGACGCTGAGGTGAATGAAGGGGGGAGACGGGAGCTCGGTCACGGACCCCGCTCCCTCAATCTCGGCTCCCTCGATCTCGGCTCCCCCGATCCCAGCTCCCTCGACCCCGGCTGATAAACCAACCCTGCGCCAAAGCGCATGCTCTCCCAGCCGAAGCGAGTCCGAACGCGGTCGAGGGCGTGGCCGAGGGCGCGGCGGCTGCGTGCTTGCGGGCCGTCGAAGAGCTCGAGCTGCTCGAGGGCTGGGTAGAGACCCAAGAAGCCGACCCCCAAGCGTCGAATGCGCAGTCGCCGCTCGAGGAGGCGTCCCAAGAGGCGGCGTCCCTGGGCGAGGACTTGGTGCTCTTCGGCGTCTCGCGAGATACGAACGTGGCGACTGACGGTTCGGAGGTCGGCGTAGCGAACGTGAATCGCGAGGGTCCGCCCCCGCAGTTTTTGCACGCGGAGCGCCGCGACCGCGGTCTCGACGAGGCGCACGAGGGCCGCGTCGAGGACCAAGGCGTCGTCTTGGTCCTCAGCGAACGTCCGCTCACGCGAGAGGCTCTTGGGGAGACGCTTTGCTTCGTGTTCTCCTTGGCGTCCGAACAAGCCGTCGCGAAGGAGCTCCTTGGCGCCGTCGTCTTGGCCCACGAAGGGAACAATGGCCTGCTTCTGAGCCAAGCGCGGAGTTCCGCCCCGAGCCCGCTGACCGAGGGTCTCGCCCATGGCACCCAGCGCCGTGCGCAGGATCTCGGGATCGAGTCGGGCCAGGGCGCCTATGGTTTGGAGGCCTAGCTCACGCAAACGGATCTCGGTCTTGGGACCGATCCCAGGCAGGGCTCGCAGAGGAAGAGGCGCTAGGTAGGCGGCTTCTCCTCCAAGCGGGATCGCCAGGAACCCCTCGGGCTTTCCCCTCGCGCTCGCCACCTTGGCCACCAAGGGCGTTCCCGCGAGCCCGATCGTGTTCGAGAGGCCGATCTCGCTCAAGATCGCCTCTCTCAAGCTGGCTGCGAGCGTGTGCGGATCGCCGAGGAGGCGCTCGCAGCCCGTCAGATCGATTGCGAACTCGTCGATCGAGCGCGGCAAGACGCGCGGAGCTCGCTCTTCTAGGAGACGCAACACGTTCCGTGAGCGCTCGAGGTAGTCGTCCAAGTGTCCCGAGAGAAAGACGGCCTCGGGACAGAGAACTCGGGCCCGCCGAAGCGCCATGCCCGCGTGCACCCCGAATCGACGAGCTTCATAAGACGCGCAAGCGACCGCGCCCCGCTTGGTCGGATCCGATCCGCCAATACAGACCGGGACCCCACACAGGCGAGGGTCTCGAAGGCGCTCGACGGACACGAAGAACTGGTCGAGGTCGAGGTGCGCGAACACTCGAGCTGGGTCCGTGCCAGAAAAGCGGCCTCCAGGAGATTTGGATCCAGGAGACCTGGCTACAGCTCGCGTAGAGGCTACAAAGGGAGGTTCGTAGGGCGGTCGCAAGGGATCCTCCTCTCGATCAACGACCTGAACATAACCCAAACCTGCGACACCCGTAGGAGGCGCTCTAAGTCGTAGCGCAGCAGGCCAAAGAGAGTCCGCGCGTGGAAGAGCAGGAGGAATCAGACGAGTCGCTCTTCGCGAGCGAAGGGGAGCTCGTCCTCCACCAGCCAGACCCACCCCCGAGCGAAGACTCAGCTCAGGAAGACCTCGAAGACTCCGCCCAGCAGGCGTTCGACGAAGGCCACGAAGGCTCGGACGAAGGCGACCTCGACGTGGACGACGAACAGGAGCTGCGCGAGCGGACGGCGAAGCTCATGACGCGCCGGGACTTCAGCGACGACAGCCAAAAGGTCGCGATCGCGGGCTCTGTCGCGGGCGCGGTGACCGTGGGCGCGGTGATGCTCCTGCTCGAGTTGTTCGATCTCTGGTAGGAGCGGGGGGCTAGACCCTAGAAACTCGGCTTCAGGATCAGCCGCATCGGGATAGGTCCCCTCGGCCTCACCGTTCACC
>JAESQQ010000233.1 GCA_016765095.1 Planctomycetota bacterium
CGTTGGCTGGGGTCGAGCCGGTCTTGTTGGAATTGTTCGTCTTCGTCGTCACAGGAAGTGTACCTCCCGCCCTCGGCAGTAATTTCAGAGGGGCCCGGTGTCTCACCCATGTTGGCAAAGAGGGCCTCAGCTCTTCGCGCAGCTCTTCCGGCGACCCGAGGCTCTGCAACAGACTATAGCGGACCAGTTGCAGCAAGGATTCGTCGTGACTAACCAGCGCACCAGCGCCAGCCCTGAGCCCGAACCGATCGCGTCAGTGGCGCGGCGCAATCGGTAGGCCACTCGCCCCCGCGCCTGGCTGCTCGTCTAAGTCCCTCGTGGGCAAGAGTGCTGTTTTGCCCTGGGGCGGGTTGGGCCTGTAGGATCGTGCTCGGTAGAACCGCTGAGGCAGGGAGCTTCAATGTCTAGTCCATACGATCCGCCCGCCGACCTGGGTCGGGAGAGCAGCCACCTCCCGCCGCCACAAGTACCTGGGCTGGTAGGACACGTCCGTGTCCTCAGCGCCCTGATGATGGCCCAGGGCCTGCTCGATCTCTTGGCGGCCCTGGGATTGACGGCTACGGGCTTGTTCATGAAGTTCGGCATGGCCGACGCGATGGCACAGAATCCGCAGCTTCAGCAAGGCGGGGCTCTTCCCCCGGGGTTCATGCAAATGATGACCTGGACCTACGTCGGTATGGGCGTCGTCGTCGGGCTGATCGGCATGCTTCACGTCTATGCCGGAGTCCGGAGCTGGCAATACAGGGAGCGGAACCTCGGAATCGTGTCTCTGGTGGTCGGATTGGGGACGATCCTGACTTGCTACTGCGCGCCTACGAGCATGTTGCTCTTTGTTTACGGTCTGGCCGTGTATCTCAATCCCTCGGTCAACCACGCATTCCAGCTGGGCGACAAGGGGATTTCAGCAGACGAGATCACCCTCACCTTCTCGCGAATTCTCTACGAGAAGAGCTTCAAGGACTAGCCGTTCCAGAAGTTAGCCGGACCAGATTCGGCGATTCTGGGCATGTGTGGGGGCGGAGAGTCGCGTCAGTGGCGCGGGCCCTGAGTAGGCCACTGGCACGCGCGCCTCGTCTAAGTCCCTCGTGGGCAAGGGTGTCTCATGGCCCTTGGACGGGTTGGGCCTGTTGGGCCTAGGATCGTGAAGCAGGACGGGCTGGGCCCGTAGGATCGCGCAGGAGGGGTCTTGGCCATGTCCGATTTGTTGAGGCAAGTGGTTGAGTCATTGAGCCTCCACCCAAGTGGTGACCCCTGGCAGCGGACAGACGAACAGGAGGCACTGTCCCAGGATATTGGGGATTCACTGGGGTACCTTCTCGCTGAGCTGCTTGAGGACGAGCCTAGCTGGGACTCTCGCTGGAGCGCGATCGATACGGTTCGCCCGAGTGCAGCCGAGACTCTTGCCAATCACTCAGCCGAGTTCTTCGGCGACGCGATTTGGGGCGACTCTTCCGAACAAACACTTGGCCCAATCCAGTTCCAGGTCACAGACGTTGGGCTCGGCAGCGAGAGATTCACTCTGCGTTTCGGAGACGAGAGGTTCCCAACCGGTGAAGATTGCTCAGAGTCGCCCTACCGGTCTCGTGAAGGCATCATTTGGCGCTACGAATTTTTCGGACCTCTAGAGTGAGACGTTGGAGGCGCGATCGCTCGGGGTAACCCGCTCCTACGGCATTCGGTAGAACGAGTCCGGGTTGCTTCTCAGACAGTCGAATCCACGCTCTTTCGCCTCCGCTATCGCCAGTGGAGACGATCACGCCTAGCCCCGGCACCCAAACGGCACCGGGGTTCTGGTCTCCGTGTTTGTGGGGGACGAGAGCTCAGCCGATTCAGGTGGCAGGGCTCTCGAATTGCATTAAGTCCCACTTAACGAAATGGTGTTCATTTTTAAGCAGAATCCAATCAGGAAGCCGTCAAAAATGGGGATCCACACGACACAGGAACTCCCCATGACCACAAACAATCCCTCCCACCGTCGCAGCGCATTCATGCCCCTCGCCCTCGCCTGGTGCGCTCTCGCGAGCACCCTCTCGGGGTGCGCCTCCGCCTTGTCTCTCGCCTCGGGAGCCAAGCCCTTCGGCGGTGTTCAGCTCGACGGGATCGCCCTTCAGAACGTCATGAAGGCTGGAGGAGCGAGCGAGATTCCTCTGGCGCTCCTGGCGATGCTCGACTTTCCCTTCAGCTTCACCTTCGACGTGCTGCTGCTCCCGTTCACGGCGGCCCTTGGCTGACCCCTAAGGAGCCGTCGACGACGCTGCGGGTATCGCCTTGAAACCACTTCTCGCTCGCGACTCTTACCACCCGTGTCGCCCCAAGCGCGACCGGGGAGAGGGCATGTGCGCGGCTCGAGCCTGTTGAGAGCGAGTTTCTTAGCGAGTCGCCACCCTCTACTGGCGGCAGAGCCACCCCGACAGCCTTGAGGCGTGTCTGCGGCGGCCGGAGAAGGCTCCCGTGGAGCTGAGCGTGCGACCCCCTAGACGGCGGGCCTACCTCGGAGCGCTCTTCGCCTGTGGAGCCACCCTCGCGACCCCAGTCACGGTCGCCTTCGATCTGGTGACCTCTCCCGTCCAGGCGGTCGTGCTCTGGCATTCTGTTCTGGACCAATTTTCCTCCGAGCTGAAGCAGCCAGCTCAGGGGCTAATCCTCGAACACGTCTTCGATCGTGTTTGCGGAGAGGGCCAACTCCGCCCACTTCTCCAGGTCGTCCGCTTCGGCGGCTTGTATCCGGGCGTCGATCGTCGGCGTGATCGTTCCGAGGCGGGCCAAGATCCGCGAGAGGAGGCGACGCTCGCCTTTCAGCACGCCCTTCACCTCTCCCTCACGCCGACCCTGCTCTCGACCCTGCTCCAGCAGTTGTTCTCCAGCAGTCACGGCTAGCTCCTCGGCCTCTTGGCCACCGACGCGCCTCAGCTCTTCGCGCAGCTCTTCCGCCGACCCGAGGCTCTGCAACAGACTATAGCGGACCAGTTGCAGCAAGGATTCGTGTTGTTTGGGGAGGTCGGTCGCGAGCTCTCCGATCAGGTCGGCGCAGTCCTGCCACACTTCAATCCCTCGGTTCGCGTCGTAGGCGTGTCGGAAGAAGATCCAGGTCACGGCGGCGAAGGCCGGGGCTTCACGCGCCCGGAGCTCTTCGTCGCTGCATTGGCTCAGGTCGTCGAGCACGAAGCGAAACGAGGGCACGAGGTGCTTGGCCGCGGCGAGGGGAGGCGGAAGGTCCACGAGGTCCTCAAAGGCCTGCGCGGCGTTCCACGGCCGCTCGCCGTGATAGACCACGATCGGCAGGATCGGGGGGAGCTTCTCCGGCCGGGTCTCCTGGTCGTCCAGCCACTGGGACCAGATCCGCACCATGTAGCGCAGGACGCGAAACGCCATCAGCCGGTCCACAGTGCTCTGGTGCTCGAACAGGACGTAGATCAGCGTCTCCTCTTCGCCCAGCATGGCCCGGTAGAGGACGTCGCTCGACCGATCGCGGAGCGCCTCCTCTATGAACTCACCCGGTGCTCGCGTGATCTCGACGTCCTCGAACGCCTGAGCGATCTCGGCCGGGAGAACCGCCCGGCAGAGGGAACGCGCCGCCTCAGGAGTGAGGCTGGCCTTGAATAGCGCGTCGTGGGGATTGTGCGTCATGCCCCAAATCCTACGGCCGACGCCGACTTTGCCAACGACCCCTTGCGATACGTCCGGCCACGACTAACCAGCACCAGCCGGGAGCGTGTGGTGTCAGGGGTGAGCGCCGCAGGCCCCGGACGGTGGCGCGCTGGACCCAGGGGCCGCACCCAGGAGATCCGATCGAGCGCGGCTGATAGCCTGTCGCTTGGGGGAGGCGCACCGGTGGAGCTGCCTAAACAGATCGGGACCTACAAGGTCGTGCGAAAGGCCGGGGCCGGCGGCATGGGCCTCGTCTTGGAGGCTCACGATCCGCAGCTCAATCGGCGCGTCGCGATCAAGTTCCCCCACGAGGCCGAGGGCGAGACGGGGAGGCTGCTTCGAGAGCGCTTCACCCGAGAGGCAAAGTCCCTCTCCGCGATTCGTCACCCGAACCTGATCACGCTCTACGAGGTCGGCGAGCACGAGGGTCGCCCCTACGCCGTCTTGGAGTGGATCGAGGGCAAGACCCTCCAGCACAAAGTCGAGACCGAGGGCCCCCTCGACGAGGGCCTGGCCGCTCGAATGGTGGCCAAGCTCGCCATGGCGACTCACTACCTCCACCTCAACGGGTATCTCCACCGCGACATAAAGCCCGAGAACGTCCTCCTTCGCGAGGGGGAGCCGGTGTTGGCGGACATGGGCCTGGTCAAGGACACCTACGAGGACCCGAACGCTCAGGCGCTGACGATCGCGGGTCGCGCGCTGGGCACACCCGACTACGCCCCACCCGAGTTGATCCGAGGCGACCTCGAGGCGACGGGTCCTCGCAGCGACGTGTTCGGCCTCGGCGCGACGCTCTACTTCCTGCTGACTGGGCGAGCTCCGCGAGGGAACTCCCCCACGATCAAGCAGTTTCTCGCCCAGCAGATCGCGCCGGCGAAGCGATACCGTGAAGACCTCGACCCCGTCTTGAGTGACCTCTGCCGTCGTTCACTCGCGCTCACGCCTGCGCGACGGTTTCGGAGCGCGCAGTCCTTTGCGGACTCTCTGATTCGGTGGGCCATGATCCGCGACCAGGGGAAGGCGATCTACGGGAAGGGATTCGCCAGCCTGTGGGAGGAGGAAGCGTCCTTCGAAGGGTTCGCGGATCGGCCGCCTGATTTGGAGTCACCCAGAGACACGCCTTGGATCTACCCGGTCTCGATTCTGCTCGCTGCGGCCGGAGTCGCGACCTTCGCAGCCTCCACCTACCTCGTCATGGACATCGACTCCACGAAGCCGATCTCCTCGGCTCGGCAGGCCACGGAGGAGAGGCAGGCGAACACGCTTGAGGAGGCGCAAGGTAAGATTCGTCGGCTCAAGCAGATTCACACCGCAGAGTTGGCGGAGCACCGCCGTTGGGTCAAGTTCTATCAGGACGCGCGAACCAAGCAGCTTGGCGAGGTTCGCGAGCAGATGCGGGTGGCTGAGAGCGTCCGACTCGTCCGGCTGCGAAGGGAGCTCGCCGCAGCGCGGAAGCAGTCGCTGCGCGAGAAGAGGTCACTTCGACTGATGCACTCCAAGGCGGCCAAGCCGCCTGCCTGGTGGACGGCCCTTCGTGCAGACCAGAGGCCAGCGAGCCTCCTTCCGGCGGGCGTGACGTGGGGGAGTCAGCCGGGGCGGTATGAGCACCCCGTCGACGGCTCAGAGCTCGTTTGGCTCCCGCCGAGCCGCAATCCCAAGGTCGCGAGCGTCTTTGTCGGCGTCTACGAGGTCACCCGCGCGCAGTACCACCACTTCTGCGACGAAACGGGGCACATAGCGCCGGCCGCCGAGGCCGACTCCAATCTGAGGCACCCGGTGGTCAACGTGTCCTACAAGGACGCTCAGGCCTATTGCCGCTGGGCTGGGGGCCGCCTCCTCGGGGACTCGGAGTGGTTTTCCGCGGCGCTAGGGCCTCGAGCTCGAGACTGGCCATGGGGAGCTGGGCTGGCCGGCTTCCTCCAGAACACCAGCGGGGTGCCCATAGACGTTGGCTCCTGCCCCGAGGGCGCCTCTCCCTGTGGAGCCATGGACTTCGCCGGGAACGCCAGCGAGTGGGTCTCGTCACCGAAGGACCCGGACAAGCCGGGTCAGCTGATCCTCGGGAACAGCTTCTTGCAGGATGGCTTGGCTCGACTCCGCTCAGCGCGCAGGCGAAAGCTGTCGGACTACCGGAGCCTTGACGTTGGATTCCGGATCGCCGTCTCGGCCGACGAGTGATCGCTCAGCAGGCCGCGACGGCCTCCAGGATCCGCTTGCCGTAGCGGCGGACCTTGGCCTCGCCCATTCCGTGCACGTCCAGCAGCTCCTCGCGGTCGACAGGCCGCGCGACCGCGATCGCGAGCAGGGTTCGGTCGTGGAGGACCTTGAAGACTGGAATTCGACGCTGTCGCGCGATCTGAGCGCGGAGAGACCTGAGCTCGGCCAGGAGCGAGACCTGCTCACCCGCCGACGTCGCGGGCCGAGGGCGGACTTTGGTGGCCTTCTTCCTGGTGGTCTTCTTCTTGGTGGTCTTCTTCTTGGTGGTCTTCTTCTTGGTGGCCTTCTTCTTGGTGGCCTTCTTCTTGGTCGTCCGCTTGCGACCTCCCGCCCTCGCGCGTCGAGTCGCGGGGGGGCCCTCATAGGCCTCTTCGACTTCGCCTCGGCAGACGTCGCAGGCGTCGCAGCGCTCGAAATCGGCCTCGCCTCCGAAGTAGTCGAGGATCGAGCGGCGGCGGCAGCCCCCCTTGCCCCGGGCGTAGGCCAGCATGGAGACGAGCTTGCGCTGTTCGTGGCGGGAGTGGGCCGCGATCGCCTCGTGATCGACCGCGTCGGCGTCGCCTCCGACGGGCTCGAGGAAGCGCAGCGCAGACTCCACGATCCGTCCCTTGAGCGCCCAGCGCAGCTTGCGGGAGACCGCCGTCGCGTCGTAGCCGACCGTGCGGACTGCGCGGGCGACTTGCTCGATCACGTCTCGCTCGGGGTGGGCTGAGGAGACGAACCACCGGTGGAGGTGCACGTCTTCGTAGCCGTAGAGAAGCGCGCAGGCGGCAGGCAGGCCGTCGCGGCCGGCTCGACCCGCCTCCTGGTAGTAGGCCTCGAGGCTCCCGGTCAGGTCGTGGTGGATCACAAAGCGCAGGTCTTGCTTGTCGATCCCGAGTCCAAACGCATTGGTCGCGACCACGACGTCGAGGTCTCCCGCGAAGAACCGGCGCTGAACCCGAGCCCGGACCTCGCCGGTCCTGCCGGCGTGATAGACCCCGACCCGGCGCCCGCTGGTCGCGATTCGCTTCCCGATCCGATCGCAGGCTTTGCGCGTCCCGCAGTAGACGATCCCAGCCCCTCCGTCCGGGATCCGCTCCAGGAGCCCGTCGAGGGCCGCGGCCTTGGCGCTCGGGCCTCCGCGCACCGCTCGGGCGGAGAGGAACAGGTTGGGGCGGTCGAGCCCCTTGACCACCTCGAGGGGGTCTCTGAGATTCAGCTGCGCGGCAATGTCCGCCCGAACCCGCGCGGTGGCCGTGGCCGTCACGGCCAGGATCGGCGGGCGGCCGCACGAGAGAGCGGCCGCGTCGAGGCGGAGGTAGTCCGGCCGGAAGTCGTGCCCCCACTGCGAGACGCAGTGTGCTTCGTCGATCGCGAGGAGGCTGATCCGAGCCTTGGCGATCGCGCGCAGGAAGCGCTGGTTGCGGAAGCGCTCGGGGGCGACCAACACGAGGTCCATGCGATCCGCGCACAGTCGGTCCAAGACTTCTTTCTGCTCAGCCCAGGGTCGCTGGCTGTGAATCGCAGCGACGCGGAGGCCCTTGGTCGCGAGGCGCTGGACTTGATCGTCCATGAGCGAGATCAGCGGCGAGACGACGAGGACGGCACCTGGGAGGAGGGCCGCCGGGAGGGCATAGGTCAGCGACTTGCCACCGCCCGTGGGGAGCACCGTGAGCGCGTCTCGGCCGAGGAGGACGGCCTCGATGGTCTCTCGTTGGCCGGGTCGAAAGGCGTCGAACCCGAATCGCTCGGCGAGGATCGCCTCGAGGTCTACGTCGCCGACCGGCGTGACTTTCTTCGGCCTCGCGTCGGGGGCAGGGCCCCGTCGCAGGCTGGCTGGGAGCTCGGGGCGGTCCGAGTAGTCAGGCTCCTCCGTCGGCTCCCAAGGCTTCCAATCGCGATCTTCCCCGTCGCCTGCCTCTTGCCAGCCGCCATCGTCTAGGGCTTCGTCGCCAGCCGCTGCGAGGAGGGCGTTAATGGACGCCAGCCTATCTGGGGCAGGCCTATCTGGGGCAGGCGGGCCTGGGGCAGGCCTATCTGGGGCAGGCGGGCCTGGGGCAGGCCTATCTGGGGCAGGCGGGCCTGGGGCAGGCGGGCCCGACTCAGCCTCCGGCGGGGCTGTCGAGGGAACGGCCCCGGGAGCGTCTGATTGCTCGATTGGGGGCTTTGGCGACTTTTTGGCCTTCGCACGACGCTTCCGCTTCCGCGGGGCTGCCTCCTTGGGAGTGGGCTCGGCCGGCGGGGATTGGGGGGTCTCGAAGAGGAACTTTTGGATGAACTCACCCATCTTCGCGTGAACCTACAGGCGACCTCCGACCGGGAGAGCCGCTCGGCCGCTCAATCGTAGGACTGGCGGCGGTCGGCCTTGCGCCGGCTCTTCTCCTGCTTCGACTTCAGGCGGCGCTCGTTGCTCCCCCGGGTCGGCTTGGTCGGCCGTCGGGTCTTGGGCCGCGCGAGGGCGTCTCGAATCACGGCTGCGAGCCGCAAGCGACAGGTCTCTCGGTTGCGCCCCTGATCTCGCTCTTCGGACGAGGTCAGGATTAGGATCCGCCCCTCTTGGGCGAGGTAGCGGGCCGGAATCCGCTCTCGGAGGCGGGCCAGTTGGGCTTCGCTGAACTGACCGCAGGCGCCGAGGTCGATCCGGATCACGACCTTGCTGTTGGTCTTGTTGACGTGCTGGCCCCCCGGTCCGCCGGATCGAGCGACCGACAACTCCAAGAAATCGCCTGGGATCACCAGGCTGCGCTTGATCTGTAGGTCTTCCATGGTGAGCTCCTCAGCTCGAAGACGCTCCCGAGCCGCTCGCGCGTCACTTTGACCGAAAATTCTCTCTCGTGCACCTGGTTCCTCGTGCACCTGGCTCGCCAATAGGGGCGCACCCTCGTCGGTCGCCGTAGAATCCCGTCCTTCTCGAGGAGGCCTCAAAATGACCGACGTAGCCATTCGCGTTGAAGCGTATCTCTCTGCGATTGGGGATTTCCACCGGCAGGGGGAAGACCTGTTCCTGGCTAAGCGAGGCTCTGCGGTCGTCGCGATCCGGATCGAGGCCCTCGAAACCGAGGAGGATTCGGGCGACCACCTCGTTCACGTCGAGGCGACCGTCGTGGTCGGCTCGACGCCGAACGTCCAGGTCTTGACCCAGCTCCTCGAGTTCAACTACGGCTCGGCCTTCGGCGCCTTCGGGCTCGACGAGGAGGGCGCGATCACGGTCCACCACAGCTTGCTCGGCTCGGCCCTGACGCAAGAGGAGCTCCAGACCACGGTCGTGGAGATCGCCCAGATCGCAGACGACTGGGACGACGTGATCGTCGACCTCGCCGGCGGCCAGACCGCGATCGGGCGCCTCAAAGAGCGCGCCAGCCGACCCAAGCCGACGATCGATCCTCCCAAGGCCGAAGAGCCCGTTGACGAAGAGTCGGCTGCCGAGGAGCCCGCTGCCGGAGAGCCCGCTGCCGAAGAGCCCGCCGAGGGCGATTCGGAGTAGGCCGTGGAGCGGGCAGACGTTGTCGTTGTCGGGTGCGGGATCCTAGGAACCTCGGTCGCCTATCACTTGGCGAAGCGTCAGGCAGGGCTTCGGGTTCTCGTGCTCGAGAAGGAGAAGTCGCCTTGCACGGGTTCGACTCCGCTCTCGGCGGGCGGGATCCGCGCGCAGTTCTCGACCGAGGTCAACATTCGCCTCAGCACCTCGGCGATCGCCTTTTACGAGACCATGTCCGACGCGCTGGAGTGCCACTTCGACTTCGAGCAGCACGGCTATCTGCTGGTCACGACCGAGGAGGAGACTGCGGCCCGGTTTAAGGCCAACGTTGAACTTCAGCGCTCTCTCGGGGTCCCGGTTGAACTCCTCGAGCCCGCCGCGATCAAGGCTCGTTGGCCCCACCTCGAGACGAGCGATTTGCTCCTGGGCACCTTCAGCGGGACCGACGGCTACGCCGACCCCTACGAGGCCACCATGGGCTTCTGGCAGGCGACGCGTCGCATGCCAAACAAGGGCGGGGTCGAGTTTCGCTTCGCGACGCCCGTGACTGGGATCCACCACGAGGACGGGCGCGTCACGGGGGTCTCGACCGAGCGCGGGCAGATCACGGCCCCCTGGGTGATCGACTGCGCGGGCCCCTGGCTGGCTGAGGTCGGCGAGCTCGCTGGGCTCGACCTGCAAGCCGAGCCGGTCCGGCGCTGCCTCTGGAACACCGAGCCCTTCGATTTGATCAAGGACAAGATCCCGCTCACGATCGACATGGACACGGGCTTCTACACCCGCAGCGAGAGCGGCGGTTTGATGCTGGGCCTGGCCAACACCAAGGAGCCGCCCGGCTTCAACCCGATCCTCGACGACGAGTGGCTTGAGGTCGTGATCGAGCGGGCCTTGCTGCGGATCCCCTGTCTCGAGCACGCCGAGGTCAACCGCGGCTGGGCCGGCCACTACTCGATCACGCGGGATCACCTCCCGATCCTGGGGGAAGTGCCCTGGCTCAAGGGCTTCCTCTCCTGCGGGGGATTCAGCGGCCACGGCTTCATGCACGCGCCGCCGGCGGGCCTTCTCATGGCCGAGATCGTCTGCGAGGGCGAGGCGACCACGATCGATATCAGCGCGCTTGGGATCGAGCGCTTCCGAGGTGGGGGCGCGTTGACACCCGAGGCCAACGTTATCTAGACTGCTTTGCCTTCGAAAGCGGAATCAGCTAGATCGCGGGCGCCTTCAGGCAAAGCAGTTTCAAGGGAAGCTTTGACTAAACTGCGTTGGGTTTGAGGGGGTAGGGGCGGGGTTTACCCCGGGTTTACCCCCGCCCGAGCGGCGAGGGCAGGCGGGGGTAAACCGGGTAAACCCCGCCCCTACCAAATGCCGAACGAACACTCACGTTTCAAACCCAACGCAGTTTAGCTTCGCCCTCTCTCGGGGGAAAAACGACCCGAACAAGCTTGGGCGTCTCGAAGAAAGCAGTTGGGGCCATGAGCGATTCAGACCTCCAGATCGGCTATCAGGACGCGGTCCCCTTGGCCTGCGAGACGGACCCCGCCTGGTTGCCGCTGGCCCTCGAGCGCTTCGACGAGGTCCTCTGCGATCACGCCCACTGCGAGAAGAAGGCCGCCAGCCAGGCGATCTCGTTCCTCGCGACTTGGCCCGAGAAGGTTCGCCTCGTTCAAGCCATGTCGCGGCTCGCTCATGAGGAGCTGACGCACTTCCGCCAGGTCTACGATCGAATCCAAGCGCGGGGTCTCGTGCTTGGGCGCGACCCCGGCAACCCTTACGCTAAGGCGCTGCGCAAGCAGGTCCGCGCGGACAACGAGGCGACTCGGCTGACCGACCTGCTCTTGGTCTGCGCTCTGATCGAGGCCCGCAGCCACGAGCGCCTCGCGCTCCTGGCGGACGCGCTCCCCGACGAGGACCTGCGCCAGTTCTACGCTGGCCTCGCTCAAGCCGAGGGAGGCCACGCCCGTCTCTTCGTCCAGCTCGCGATCCAATACGACGAGCGAAACGAGGCTCTACGCCGGCTCGCCGAGTTGAGTACGGCCGAAGGCGAGATCCTCTCGGCGCTTCCAGTGAAGCCTCGGATTCACTAGCCCGGCGCGAACAACCTGGCGAAGGTCTTCGCTAAACGCTAGATCCTCAGGAACGCGCTGGACTCGGGGACAAGCCCTGCGCTGCAGCTAAGACCCCTTTCGACACTCAACTCTTCCTAGTAAAGCGGAGCGCGATTCTGAGCGAGGTCGCCTTCATAGCGAGTGGGAGTCGTGAGACCACCCTCGTGGGCGACCTCTCAGAATCGTGGCCTCCGGTTTAGTCCAGCCAGAACGCCTTCTTGAGAATGTCGAGTGCGCCACGAGCCCGGGGTTGCTCCACCTCGACGGTCCGCACCTCGTCCTCGCCGCTCGGCTCCTCGTCCCGGCTCAAGTCGCCGGGGAAGTCAGTAGCCAGCTCGTGGGAGACGTCCTCGCCGAAGTCCTCAACGCCATGCCCGTTGCGAGCTGGCGGAATCAAGGCGTCTGGGTTGCTCGCGTTCCACTCACCGCGGAGGACGTTCTCCGTCAGCTCTTCGCCCTCATATCCGTCGATCCCGATCGTCCGCAGCTCCTCCCAGCGAGTCCCTGCGTTGTGGCCCGCCTGCTTGGGGTTGATCAGGGCTTCCCCTCTCTGCAGGTGGATCGCGTGGATCAACTCGTGGCCAAGCAGCACCTCGGGCGGCATCCCAACGAGCTCGAGGTCGGGGTTCCAGCGCACGAGAGCGTCGGCCCCCGCGCCCCTCTCGCCCGTGTAGCTGAGGATCGCCTCGACAAAGTCGGCGGCCTCGAGGGCGCTGGCGTATGCGTTGAGGTCGGTGGTCCTCCGTAGGACCGTCAACTTGCCCGACCCACCGACCTCCTCCAGGATCCGCCGGCCTGAGGGAAGCTCAGCGAGCCGATCGAGAAGCCCCACGGACTGCTCGACGAACTCAGGCGTCCCTTCAATCCGAATGTTGTAGCCGTAGTCGGCAACGACCCCCTCAACAACGGCCTCGGTCGCAGGAGCCGTCGGGATCGTGGCGATTTGAGCGAGGGCCGGGCTCGCCCACGAAACCATCACCCCCACCAACACGGCCGAGATTCCTCGCACTAGTCCAGACATGGCTTCCTCCACTCTCTTCTTGGGAGGTCCCTGCGCAGGCGTTACTCACGTTCTCTCGGGGCCTAAGTCTTTTGATAGGAGAGGCACCCCCCCTCCAGCGGCTCAAGAAATAGAGTGGCCTGACTCGGAGGCCTCATGTTCAAGCTCCCCCTCGCCCTCGCGCCCCTCCTAGCTCCGCTCCTCGCGACCGCAGCGCTCGGCCAGGAGGTCTTGCTCGATCAGTGGTCCGAAGACTTCATGACCCAGCAGAAGGTCGGCTATTCCCACGTCCGGATCTTGAAGGAGTCCACCGGCTATCTGGAGCTGCGAGAGGACTGGTGGCCCGTTGAGGGCGGCGTGCTCTTCGAGTCCTCGCGAATCACCACCGACGGGGCGGGGCGGGTCCTGAGCGTCCAGAAGACGACGAGCAACAAGCTAGGCGTGTCCCGCTCCTCGGTCGAGCGAAGAGGCGGTGAACTCCACTGGAGAATGCGACACCGCGCCCAGCCCGCGCTCTCAGGGAAGATCAAGGTCGAGGTCCACGACAGCGGGATCGTCGGGTTCCTCATGGCGCGCGGCGAGCACCCGCTCGGGGAGCTCAAGCTGCGCGTCCTCGACCTCCCAACCGGGACCAAGGAGAAGACCCTGACGGCGAAGCGCGGCTCCGGCCTGTTGCACGTCGACAGCGAGGACCTCCTCCGCCTCTACGGCCCGAAGGGAGTCCTCCTCCAAGAGGTGCGGCTCGACTTCGCCGCCGAACGGCGGGTGGCCACCAAAGCCCAGGCCAAGGACATGAGCCGTCGGGCGACCTCGAAGGGCGAAGGGAAGGCAGGCCTCGTCCGCTCAGGCGGAGTCACGATCCAGTCCCCCGGGAAAGGCTGGGCGGTGGCCGGAGTCGCCCCCGGCCTCGGGAAGGACGGGACCCCCAATCGGCGAGGCATGCTAATTCACCCCTACCACGTGCTCCTCGTCGCCCAGATCATTCAGCTTCCGATCCCAGCCGCGCGAGCGGGCCGAGCGCAAATGGTCCCCCGCATGGAGGAGTCGCTCAACTCCAGCCCCTCGGACACGCACTACCGAGACGGCAAGGTCACGACGGCCTGGGGGTTGCCCGGCATGGTCTATCGGACCGAGGGCGAGTTTCGGGGAGTCGAAGTCGAGGGTCAGGCTTGGCTGCTGCGCTACACCGCTAAGGAGAGTGTCTTGGTGGTCCTCTTTGCGCCGAGCGACCGGATCGAGGCGACGCGCGGCCTGGTGCTCAGCGCGCGCAAGGCGCTCAGCCTCCGGTCTCCCGTCCAGCTCAAGCCGACGACTTTCCAAGGGGGACTCACGGTCAAGATCCCGGCGGACTGGACGCAGAGGCAGACCCGCGGGCGCCCCTCCTACACGTCCCCCTCGGGCAGCTACTTGACGTCCTGGCTCCAGAAGAGCCGCGGCGAGACGACGCAGACTTTCCTCCGAGGGTGGGCCGCGAACACCGCGAAGAAGCTAAAGGCGAGCGCTGGCAAGATCCGGCCGATCGAGATCGACGGGCGTCAAATGCTGACCGTCAAAATGCGAGCCGTAAAGAACGGGGTCCCCATGAACCTCTCCCTGATCGCCGGGCAAGCCGAGCAAGGTCACCACGTCCTGATCGTGGCGGTCGAAACCAGCCTGGACGAGAAGGGCCTGGTCGGGCAGATCCTCTCGCAAGCGACCTGGAAGAAGAACTAATCCGCGGCTGAGTAACGCGTGAGCTGGGGTTCCCCAAGAGGAACGTGAAGGGAGATCATTCGATCTCCTCAATCCCAAGCGTCAAACAAAGGGCGCCCTTTCACCTCGTTGGTGGAGCGGCGCTCCTTGCTTTGGTTGACCGGGCAATCGTCCGATTCGGTCCCAGATTCGTAGCTCAGCGATTCCCGAGGCTCACAAATGTCTCAGAAACGTGCCGTTTTCGCGTCCAATCCTCGGAATTGAAGGAGATGCGAGCAGATTCGGCCTTGGATGGTTCCTTGCGACTGGGTGAGTCGACGTAGGAAGAGAGTTGACCGTGAAGTTCGCCCCAATCGCCGCCTCGCTCGCCCTCAGCCTCTTGTTCGCCCTCCCCGCCCTCGCGCAGGACCGCACCTTCGCCGACGAAGACGTTCGGCGCGCCGAGGCCTTCTTCACGAGCAGCGCCGGCGGCAGCCTCGACTGCCTCGAGACGATCAACGAGGGCATGCGAGTCCTCTACAACGACCGCAGCATGCGCCTCTCGAGCACGGTCGACTTGACCATGAAGAAGATGGCCGCAGTCGGCCGCGCCACTCCAGCCCGGAAGTTCGGCTTCTACGACGAGAAGGGCCGCTCGACCTTCGGCGTGACCGCCCCCGAGACCCTCCGCGAGAGCGTCTGGGACGGGCTGATCGCGATGAGCAACGGCGTCGAGGGCTGGCACGTGTTCGGCTTCAGCCCCCTCGACGGCAACCACAGCGTGACGCTCTTCCTCGACACCCGCAACGGCGGCTCGAAAGTCTATTGGTCCGACCAATGGGGCAGCAAGGGCGGTTTCAAGCTCTATGCCACCAAGGCTGAGCTGGACGGCGAGATCGAGCGCCTGACCTCGAAGTGGTGGAAGACCAAGCTCCGCACGCTCAAGATCAAGTTCAAGACCGACGCCAAGATCTACCAGTTGATTCCTGCCGGCGCCGAGGAAGCGCCGACTAGCGAGGAGACGGCCGAGGTGATCCGCGCTTCCAACCTCAACCTCCGCTCGGGCCCCGGCACCAACCACGATCGCGTCGCTGGCGCCAAGAGGGGTCAGAAGTTCAAGGTCGTTGGCAAGGAGGGCAAGTGGGTTCAGCTCGAGGGCGAAGACGGCAAGCGCGTCTGGGCTCACAGGTATTTCCTCAAGGTCACCCGGACGGTCCAGGCCGGCGCGGCGTCTGCTCTTCGCGGCCTCAGCGGCAACTAGCCCCCCTACACACACCACACACTCTTTTTCTAATACGTCAGGAGACGCCGTCCGCTCGCGGACGGCGTCTCTGTTGGTTGGAACGGTTCGGTCTGGGGTTCTGAGGGCGTTCTAGCCCCTTTTAGGCTCTCGCGAGGCAGCGAGGGGGCCACTGCGCGAAAACGTGGCACGACGTTCGCGACAGGAGGTCTGGGGGCGCCCAGGCTATGATCCCCCAGGTTCCAGGGATTCCCCTGAGAACTGGTCGCCTGCGGAGTCGGCCGGTGAAAACCGAGACGAACACGAACCCCCCCGGGAGCGTGGCCTTGGCGAGCCGCCGAGAGCCTTCGGTCGAGGACTACGTCGCGGGTGTCCGCGCGGGGGACCGCGCTCTGCTCGCACGAGCGATCACGCTCGTCGAGTCCACAGCACCTCGCCACCGCGAGCAGGCTGAAGCGGTCCTCGAAGCCCTTCTGCCCGAAGCCGGAGGCGCAATCCGCGTTGGCCTGACCGGCTCGCCCGGGGTCGGCAAATCGAGCCTGATCGAGGTCCTCGGCCAGCACCTCGTGGGTCTAGGGCACCGCGTGGCTGTGCTCGCGATCGACCCCTCCAGCAGCGTCAGCGGCGGGAGCCTGTTGGGCGACAAGACCCGCATGAGCTCCCTCTCGACCCACCCCGCTGCCTTCATACGCCCCTCCCCCACGGCGGGGACCCTCGGTGGGGTCGCCCGGCGAACGCGCGAGACTCTCCTCCTCTGCGAGGCCGGCGGCTACGACGTGGTCCTCGTCGAGACCGTCGGAGTCGGCCAATCCGAAGCGCTGGCAGCCGAAATGGTCGACACCCTCTGTCTCCTGCTCCTCGCCGGAGCGGGCGACGGTCTCCAAGGGATCAAGCGGGGCGTCCTCGAGCTGGCAGACGTGCTCGCGATCACCAAGGCGGACGGCGACAACGAACAGCCCGCCCTCCAGGCCGCAGCGGTCTATCGATCCGCGCTCCAGCTCTTCCGCCCCCGCGACGAGAACTGGCGCCCGCCGATCCAGACCCTCAGCGCCCACACCGGGCTCGGAATCGCCGAGCTCTGGGCCCAGATCCTGGCCCACCGCGCCGCGCGCGAGGCTGCTGGGAACTTCGAATCTCACCGCCGCAACCAGCGCTTGGGCTGGCTGTGGACCCTCGTCGAGGAGGGCCTCCACGAGGCCCTCGTCGACGACCCCCGCATAGCGACGCTCCTGCGCCGCTGCAAAGGGGAGGTTGAAGCCGGACAGGTCACCCCAGGCCTGGCCGCACGACGCCTCCTCCACCAGGTGCTCGGATCGAGCGCCGCCTCCCGCGAGGACTCATGAGCCCCACCGCCACTCAGACTCCGGCCCCCAAAGCCGCCCCGCTGACCAAGCCCTACGCGGCGAAGCACCCGGTGCGGATCGTGACGGCTGCGGCGCTCTTTGACGGTCACGACGCGGCGATCAACGTCATGCGTCGGATCCTCCAATCCACCGGAGCCGAGATCATTCACCTCGGCCACAATCGCAGCGTCGACGAAGTCGTCCGGGCTGCCGTCCAAGAGGACGCCCAAGGGATCGCTCTCACGAGCTACCAGGGCGGCCACATGGAGTACTTCACCTACATGCGGGAGCGCCTCGATCAGGACGGCGCGAAACACGTCAAGATCTATGGCGGCGGAGGCGGCGTGATCGTGGCCCGCGAGATCGAGACCCTCCACAAGGCAGGGATCGACCGGATCTACAGCCCCGACGACGGTCGCCGGCTCGGCCTCCAAGGAATGATCAACGAAGTCATTGAAGGCTGCGACTTCGACCCAAGCGAGCTCGAGATCCCAACCGACGCCCACCCCCACCTCGTCCTCGCCCGCCGGATCACGCAACTCGAGCTGGGCAAGCTCGCAGCGACCAAGCGCAAGGGGACGGTGCCCGTGATCGGGCTGACCGGGACCGGCGGGGCCGGCAAGTCGTCACTCACGGACGAACTGGTCCGTCGCTTCCTCCACGACTTCTCCGACAAGCGGCTCGCGGTGATCTGCGTCGACCCAACCAAGCGCAAGACGGGCGGAGCGCTTCTGGGCGACCGGATCCGCTTCAACACGCTCCGCAGCGATCGGGTCTACTTTCGCTCGCTCGCGACGCGAGGGGCGCGCGGCGAGCTGAGCGAAGCGCTAGACGGCGTGCTCGCGCTCGTCGAGGCCGAAGGCTTCGACTTGGTCCTGGTCGAGACAGCAGGGATCGGCCAAGGCGACAGCTCGATCCTCGAGCACGTCGACCTGCCGGCTTACGTCATGACCGCCGAATACGGCGCCCCGAGCCAGCTCGAGAAGATCGAAATGCTCGACTCGGCCCAGCTGATCGTGATCAACAAGTACGCCCGCCGCGGGAGCAAGGACGCGCTCCGCGACGTGCGTAAGCAGTTCCAGCGCAACACCAACCGCTTTACGGACCCGCCCGAGTCCCTCCCGGTGTTTGGCACCTGCGCCGCGAATTTCAACGACCCCGGCGTGGACGCCGTCTACGCAAACTTGATCGCGCAGCTCAACGCGAGCCACGACCTCGGCTGGGAGAGCCGCTACGCCACAGACGATGTCCTCAAGCGTCGTGAGACGAACACGGCTCGGGCGATCATTCCGGGTGGGCGCGAGCGCTACCTAAGCGAGATCAGCGACTCCTGCCGCGGGTATCTGACCTGGGCGCGCGAGCAAGCGGAGCTAGCCTCCGATCTCGACGGCCTCCGCCGCTCGGTGGCCCTCCTGGGCGGCCCCGAGAACACCGACTGGAGCGCCTTTGGCGCCAAGAGCCAGGGCCTCGCGCCAGCCTGCGTCGACCTCTGCAGCGAGTTTGACGCCCGCCTCGAGCGCCTCGACTCGCGCGCGCTCGAGATCCTCCGCGGCTGGGACGACTGGCAAGCCTCCTACGAGGGCTCGGTGTTTCGTTACACGGTCCGCGGGCGCGAGATCGCCGTCGAGACGAAGTTCGAGAGCTTGAGCGAACTCCAGATTCCCCGCGTGTCCCTGCCCCGCTTCCGCGGCGCGGGCGATCGGCTCTTCTGGCGCCTGACCGAGAACGTGCCCGGCGGGTATCCCTACACGGCGGGGACGTTCCCCTTCAAGCGCGCCGCCGAAGACCCGACTCGAATGTTCGCGGGCGAGGGGGGCGCGGCGCAGACCAACGCGCGCTTCCACTACCTCGCCGCCGACCAGCCGGCCAAGCGGCTCTCGACGGCCTTCGACTCGATCACGCTCTACGGGGAGGACCCCGCGCTCCGGCCTGATATCTACGGAAAGATCGGAGAGAGCGGAGTCGCGGTGTTCACCGTCGAGGAGGCCGAGCAACTCTACGCCGGGTTCGACCTCTGCAGCCCGAAGACCTCGGTCTCAATGACGATCAACGGTCCCGCGCCGACCTTGCTGGCGTTCTTCTTCCAGACCGCGATCCGCCAGCAGTCACGACGCTTCCTCCGCGAGGCAGGACGACTCGAGATCACCGCCGACCAGGACCTTCAACCCGACGCCTTGCGCAGCTCCACCTGGGGCGCGGTCCGAGCGCTGCTCAGCGACGAGGAGTTCGCCGAGATCAAGGCCAAGACGCTGACCCAGGTCCGAGGCACCGTCCAGGCCGACATTCTCAAAGAGGACCAAGGCCAGAACACCTGCATTTTCTCGACGGAGTTCTCGCTCAAGGTCATGGGAGACGTCGCGGCCTACTTCGTCGATCACGGCGTCCGCAACTTCTACTCGGTCTCGATCAGCGGGTACCACATTGCGGAGGCAGGGGCGAACCCGATCCACCAGCTCGCGTTCACGCTCGCCAACGGCTTCACCTACGTCGAGTATTACCTCGCCCGCGGCCTGAAGATCGACGACTTCGCCCCCAGCCTGAGCTACTTCTTCAGCAACGGCATGGACCCCGAATACACGGTAATCGGCCGCGTGGCCCGTCGGATCTGGGCTATCGCGCTCAAGGAGCGCTACGGCGCGAGCGCGCGCGGTCAAATGCTCAAGTACCACATTCAGACCAGCGGCCGCTCGCTGCACGCCATGGACATTGAGTTCAACGACGTGCGGACCACGCTCCAGGCGCTGCTCGCGACCTATGACAACGCGCAGAGCCTGCACACCAACGCCTACGACGAGGCGATCACGACCCCGACCGAAGAGTCCGTTCGTCGCGCAATGGCGATCCAGCTGATCATTAACCGTGAGTTCGGGCTGGTGAAGTGCGAGAACGCGACTCAGGGGAGCTTCATAGTCGAGGAGTTGACGGACCTCGTCCAAGCGGCCGTGCTCGAGGAGTTCGACCGGATCAACGAGCGCGGCGGCGTGCTCGGCGCCATGGAGCGCCAGTATCAACGCGGCGCGATCCAAGGGGACTCGCTCAAATACGAGCACCTCAAGCACTCGGGCGAACTCCCAATCGTGGGCGTGAACACCTTCCTGCCCAAGAACCGGGAGGACGCAGGACCCCCGGCCGAGATCGCCATGACCCGCGCCTCGACCGAGGAAAAGGACGGGGCCCTGGCTCGACTGCAAACCTTCCACGCAGCGCACACAGCCGAGGCGCCCGCAGCGCTCCAAGCGCTCAGCGAAGCGGCGTTGGCGAACGGGAATATCTTTGGGGCCTTGTTGGACGCCGTCGAGCACTGCTCGCTCGGGCAGATCACCCACGCGCTCTACGTGGTCGGCGGGGAATACCGCCGGAACATCTGACGCCGCATCGCCACGGCGTCTGAGTAGAGGGACCCGATTCGGAGAGGTCGCGCGGAGCCCTAGGGTGACCTGGGTCTGAACAGCCAACGGCGAAGTGCTGGGCCTTCACGGCCTTGAACTCGGCGACGATCTGACAGAGCGTCCTGGCTGTGAGTCCAAGAGAATCTTAGGAACCCAGGAACCCAGGAATCTCGCGCGCTGGGTCCCGATTCCCGCTGACGCGTTTGATGGTCAGCGTGGGCGTGGAGAAGTTGAGCAACAGCCCGTGGTCCCGGCCCAGGGCGCACAGGTATGAACGCACCACCACGAAGTGCACGTCCTTGAGGACCTTCACGGCCTTGAGCTCGACGACGATCTGGCCGAAGACGAACAGATCGAGCCGGTGCGCCCCAACTTCCACGCCCTTGTAGACGACGGAGACCTCCCGTTGGCGCTGGAATGGGATTCGTCTGGACGCCAACTCCAGCGCGAGAGCCTCCTCATAGATCGACTCCAGGAATCCGGGTCCGAGTTCTCGGTGGACCTCAATTGCGGCTCCAATGATCTGGCCGGTCTGGTCTTCCAACTCGAGTGCCATGACCCCTCCTCTTCTTCCTGTTCCTGGGTTCCTGGGTTCCTAAGAAAATCAGGAACTCGAGTGACATATGCATGTCTTGGGCCTTCGCAACCCCTGCGCAGTCGGTGGCGAAGAGGTATATGGAGTGACTCAATGGGAAAAATCTGCCCGTTCAGTTCACTTGCGTGGCGTTACGGAGCTGTGGGCATCCGCCATCACGATGCTGGTTGAGCGAACGCTCGCCAGGGACTATCCCGTAGTCTTCTTGCGACTTCTACGCAGTCATGCTCCGGTCTAGCCACCGGCCAGGGACCAGGTCCAGAGCGCTCAACTCTGCGTCGGAATGTCCCTCTTTCGCTAGGCTATGGATGTGCGCCGCCTCCTCTCCCTTGCCTTCGCCCTTACGTGCGGCATCTGCCTGACAGCGGGGCATCAATGGACCGAGAGAGTCATCGCGGCCGTGAGCCCCCAAGAGGCCTTTGACCTCTACCGGGAGTCCGCGGACTGGGAGGAGCCGTGGGGAAACTCGATCGTCGTGCTCAACGGCGCTTTTACAGGATCAAACCTGACGGCCTGGCTCTCCCCGGGCCCTAACGGCCGCATCGACACGGCAATCCCGAAGACTAGCTCCTATCCCGTCCCGACGCCTGGCGGGGACGACTTCGTCGCAGTCGGCAGCCTCCCCGACCCTCCTCTCTTGATTTCCTGGAGGACCTTCTCACTCCTCTACGGCGGCCGTCTTCTGAGTCTCCTCGGAGTCCTTGCCGGGTGGTACTGCATCTGCATCGCGGGCATGCTCTTCAACCCGACCTCGCCCGCATTCCTGGGTGGTCGACGACTCCTGCTCCCAACACTAGGTGGAGCCTTGGCTGTCACCGCCCTCTGGGACGTCGGTGGACACACTGACATGTGGTTGATCTACGCCCGGAGTGGTCTCGGGGACTACATTCAGACGAGGTTCGCCTTTTGGCTGATTCCCTCTTTATCTGGGGTCGTTGTTTGCGCCTTGTACGCCCAATCCGCACCTAGCCAGACCCATCCCCAAGCTGACCCGGAGCGACTTCGCAACCCCGCTGCCCCGGAGCTCTAGACCGGAGCTGTGCACCGCCCAGCCCACGCCGAGCGGGGTCAGGAAGGCGAAGGCCAGGCCCCAGATCGCGAGGCGGAGGTAGGGACGCTTGCGCGCGACGCCCTCGGGCGCGGCCGTCCCTGGCTTCGCGGGCTCCTGCTCCTGCTCCGGCGAAGACGCGTCGGGTGCACAGCCAGAGCCTAAACCCCGAGGCCTATGCCCCATACTGGCTCCGTGCCGACGACCCACCACCGCCCCTGTCACCTCTGCCCGGCCTCCTGCGGAATGACCCTCGAGATCGAGGGAGATCGCCTCCTCTCGGTCCGAAACGACCCCGAGGATCCGTTCTCCCTCGGCTACTGCTGCCCAAAGGGTCTCGCGATCGAAGAGCTCCACAACGACCCCGATCGCCTCCGTCGGCCGCTCGTGCGGCGCGGGGGGGAGCTCGTCGAGACCGGCTGGGACGAGGCCTACGCCGCCGCCGCCGAAGGACTCGCAGGTGTCATTAAGCGACACGGGAAGCACGGTCTGGCGACCTACATTGGCAATCCGAACGTCCACCACTTCGGAGCGCTGCTCGGGACCGAGCTCTGGCGCCAACTGCTCCCGACCAAGAACCGCTACACGGCGAACTCGCAGGACGTCAATCCGCACCTCCTGATCAACTACCTGACGTTCGGCATGCAGCTCGCCCACCCTGTGCCCGACCTCGATCGAATCCGGTTCTTGCTCGTGGTCGGGGCCAACCCCTCGGTCAGCAACGGGAGCCTGATGACCGCTCCTGGCATGCCGAGCCGCCTCCGCGCGATCCAGGCCCGAGGCGGGAAAGTCGTCGTCCTCGACCCGCGCCGGACCGAGACCGCGCGACTCGCGAGCGAACACCACTTCGTGTGGCCCGACCGCGACGGACTCCTCCTGCTCGCCATGGCGCACGTGATCCTCCGCGAGGGCCTCGAGGACGCGGCCTTCCTCGAGCGCTGGGCTCGCCCGGGTGTCGTGGATCGGCTTCGCCGCGCCCTGGCCCCCTTCACGCCGCTGGCGGTCTCTGGCCGAATCGGCCCGGACCTCGACGCCGAGACGGTTACCCGCCTCGCGCTCGAGTTCGCAGGCGAGAAGCGGAGCGCGGTCTACGGGCGACTCGGTCCGAGCAACGCGGCCCACGGCGGCCTCACGATCTGGGCCGTAACCCTCCTCAACGCGCTGGTCGGAAACCTCGATCGGGTCGGGGGGAGCATGTTCCCCGAGGCCCTCGGGAGCTGGATCTTCGCGCTCCCCCAAAGCCGCGGCAGCTACGACCGCTACCGAAGCCCCCAGGGCGCTGCTGAGATCTCCGGCGAATACCCCTGCCACATTCTGGCCGACCAGATCGAGCGCGGCCTCGCGGACCCGACGGCCGAGCAGGCGATCTTTGGGCTCGTGACGTTCGCTGGGAACCCGATCCTCTCGGTCCCGAACGCGACCCGCCTCCGGAGCGCGGTTGAGAAACTCGAGTTCCGAGTCGCGGTCGATATCTACCGAAGCGAAACGGCCCAGCTCGCAGACGTCGTGCTCCCGCCCCGGAGTCCCCTCCACGAGCCCTTCTTCGACACGATCTCGACCCACTTCGCGGTCGCGGACGTCGGACGCTATTCGCCACCTGCCCTCCCGCCTCCGCCCGATCAGCCGAGCGAGTATCAGCTCGTGGCCCGCCTCGCGAGCGAAGTTGTCCGGCGGACGCGCGGACTCGCCGGGCAAGTCCGCGCTCGACTTTTAGTGGCGAGTCTCTCCCCCGAGCGGGTCGTGGGTCCGATCGTTCGCTTCGGCCCTCGCGGGGCTGGGATCGGCCCCAGTGGCCTCACTCAGGCCCGCCTAGCCCGCCACGTCCACGGACTCGAGCCCACGCCCCTCAAGGAGGGGCGCCTCAAACGACGGGTGTTCACACCGGACCGTCGAATCGACCTCCTCCCGGGCCCGATCCGAGCCGACCTCCCTCGGCTCGAGGAGCTCCTCAGCGCGCCGGCGCCCGGCTCGGGCCAACTCCTTCTGATCGGACGCCGGCAGCTCAAGAGCAACAACTCCTGGCTCCACAACCTCCCCAAGCTCCAGCGAAGCAGCCACCGCTGCTCGCTCCTCGTCAACCCGGCCGACGCGGCGGCGGCAGGCGTTTTGGCGGGACCTGCGCTCCTCAGCTCGCGAGTCGGTGAGATCGAAGTCGAGGTCGAGCTGAGCAAGGACATGGCGCCTGGGGTCGTCAGCCTCCCCCACGGCTGGGGTCACGCTCCCCACGGCGCTGGACTCGCGCGGGGCAACCCGGGCGTCAACGTCAACGCCATCACCGACGATCAGGCCTTCGACCCGCTGACCGGCAACTCGGCGCTGCACGGGGTCCCCGTCGAGCTTCGCGCCCTCTCGACCTAGCGGTCCGAGTTTCGAGCGGCCTCTACTTTGCGGCGCTGCTTCTCGAGCAAATCGAGAGCGCGCTCGCGATCCCCCTTCTCTAGGTCGCTCCTCCCCTCGGGAACCACCTCTTCGGACCGATCCAAGCAGGCACGGCTCCGCTCGAACTCACGAGCCACGACCAGGACTCGGGACACTTGAATTGCAAGGAAGGGATCCAAAGGCTCACCGGGCTCAAGCAAGCTATTGACCCGCTCCAGCGCCTCCTCCTGTTGCCCGAGCGCAAGATAGCCCGCCAAGAGCCCACCCCAGAAGAGGGTCTTCGCCCGGGGGCTACCGCTCTCGTGAACTCGTTCACGACCTCGCCTGAGGAGCTTGACTGCTCCACCCTCTTGACTGAACAGGAGGCTGGAGGACCCGACTCGCCCATAGAGACCTGCCTCGATCGACTCGAGGGAGCGGCGCAAGCCCGGCTCCGCAGCGGCTTGAATCGCTCGGATCTGCTCAAGCGCTATCTCGTATCTTGCGAACCCTGCCTGAGGTCGATTCGAATGCAGCCAGGGATCGGCGCTCAGGCTAGCGCAGTGGTGGAGCACCCCCTTGAAGCGGACATAGGGTTGATCCTGGTACCACCGTAGCGACCGCTCGAACTCCCCATAGGCCAGCACCTCAGCCTTCGCCGCTAGGTCGGGACGAGACTCGTGCGGATGAGCGCCCTCGTCCACCCAGAACGAGAGGAGCGCCCTAATCAGAACGTCCGCGACCGTGGGGTGAAGATCGTCGATCCCCGTCGTCAGCAGCGTCTCGACTTCTCTTTGCGCGAGGTCGTAGTCGCTCGCGTCCATGACCCGCGAGGAGAGTTTCCGACGGCCAAGTATCCACCTTAAGGCGGACTCGAGGCGACTCTCCTTCTCCGTCGTCTCGATCAGGACGTCGAGGTCCTTCTGGCGAAGTCCAAAGTCGGCGACCCCGGGTAGGTGAAGTCCATAGCGGAGTCGCGTCCTGGTCAGCAAAGGAGAGGGCTGCACGCTCTCGCCTTCCCCCAGCGGAACGAGCCGATTCAGGAAGGCTGGCAGCAGGCACGGCTTCGGCTCGACCCGGTAGAAGAGCTGATGCTCAAACGCCACGAGGCGACACCTGTCACCGGTAGATCGAATTCTGGACAATTCCCCAAGTCGTTCGCGACACGCCCTGACAAAGAGTGGTCCTGGCCAGAGGCCTGCGCTCCGAATCGGTTGGGCGAGATCCTCGAGATAATCGGCTTCATCCCCGGGCCGAAGAGCCTTGAGTTCCGCTCTTCGCCGTGAATCGCTGACCTCTAGCGCCTCTCGAAAAACAGAGGCGACCTTGCACTCTTGCTTGGTCGCGACCGCGATCCATTCCAGGAGGTCCTCCTTGGGCAAGTCAGGAGCTGCTGACAACAGCGCAGTCGGAAAGAGGCCTTGGACCAACGCCAACTCCCCCCCCTTGGCATGAGCCAGCCGCTCCATGAAGGCGGCGGGGTCCCACTTAGCCAAGAGCGTGAGCTCGCCGAGGCGAAACGCCTCGCTCGCCAGCGCTCGCCCCTGAACCCTCCTGAACGCTCCTCTAGCAGGTCCGAAGCGCCCGGCCTCGAGGTCGATCAATGCCTCGACGAGCCAGTCTTCGCCTCGACGCGGGGGAAACGAATCAACGGCCGGAGGTCCAGGATCATGACCGCCCCGGGCGAGAAGGAGGCGCCGCTCCGCTCGAACCTGGACCACCGCGTCGGCCCACCGGGGCGATTGGCGCTGGAAGGTCACGCCTTCGAGGTCCCGGCTCCACTCGGCGAGCCGCTCAGCCAAGCCGACGGGCGGGTCACCCCGCCCAAGGGAGTAACCCTTGAGGCTCTTGGCGCGCCACTCGTCGTAGTCGTTAATGAGCACCTGCTCAGCGAGGTTCGTGGCTCCCAGCCAGACGACTCCCGCGATCAGGGCGAACAGAACGCCCCCCAGGGCGAAGCGCCGCCACCTACGCCAGCTTCCCGCGTGGCGTCTCTTGAGCGCGTCTTGGAGGACGCTGACCGTCGAGTAGCGCTGGGCAGGGTCCTTCTCGAGGCAGCAAGCCACGATTGCAGCTAGGGCCGCGTCCACCTCGGGGCACAGGGATCGCACGTCTGGGGCCGGCTCGTGCGCGACGTCGGCCAGCCCAGAAAGTCCTTTCCCGACAAATGGGGGGCGCCCGGTCAAGAGAGCGAAGAGCGTCGCGCCCAGCCCGTAGACGTCCGTCGCGGGGCCCGTGCTCTGAGAGCCGCCGCCGATCTGCTCGGGCGCGAGGTAGCCCGGCGTCCCGAGGACCTCCCCGGTCACGGTCAGCGAGTCGGCCTTGCTCAGGCGCCCGGTCAGCCCAAAGTCGACGACGCGGACCCGGCTCAGCTCTTGGTCCCAGAGCAGGTTGGAGGGCTTGAGGTCCCGGTGCAAGACGCCGGCAGCGTGCGCATGTGCGATCCCGGCTGCAGCCTCAATCACGCGGGCCTCGGCGGTGGCGGGATCACAGGGGCCGTCTCGGTCGAGCAGGGCTTGGAGCGAGTCGCCCCGGACGAGCTCCATCACGAGATAGCAGCACTCTCCCGAGACGCCCGAGTCGTGAACCCCAACGAGGTTCGGGTGGCTCAGCCGCCCACAAGCCTCGACCTCTCGCCCGAAGCGGGCGACGAGCTCTGGATCCTCAGGCGCGAGGAGCACCTTCAGCGCGACGGAACGGGGAAGGTCCGGTCGCTGAGCCTCGTATACGGCGCCCATTCCCCCTGACGCCAAGAGGCGAAGGCAGACGTAGGGGCCAACGGAGTCTCCGGGCTGGGGCAATCTCACGGCCTAAGCCTACTCCCGACCCTCGGCGCACGCTCAGGCGGTCCGCAGGCTCCGAACCGAGAGCGCAAGGGCGAGCAGCGAAATGGCGACCACGAAGATCCCCGCCAGGCCGGCGTCGTGAAGTAGGGCCTCGTTGTAGCGGTCGTAGACGCGAAAGCTGAGCGGCTGAACGCCGAGTGGACCGCCGAGGAGGAGCGTGACGGGGAGCTCTTTGACGATCGCGGCGAACGCGAGCACAAACGCGACCACGATCGCTGGACTCAACTGCGGAGCGATCACCCGCACAAAGCGCGCTCCTGGCGAGGCGCCGAGGGAAGCGGCGGCCTCCTCGAGGCGCGGATCGAGCAGCTCGGCTCCGCCCCTGAGGCTCGCGAAGGCCTCCCCCAAGAAACGAATCGCGTAGCCGAGCAGGAGCAGGATCCCGCTCCCGAGCAGCCACGCGTATGCGGCGGGCTCGCCGGCTCCGCGCGCGCCGTGAAGCGCCAAGAGCATCAGCCCAAACGCGAGCAGGATTCCGGGGAACCCGCCGGTCAGGTAGACCGCCCGCTCGAGCCAACGCGGCAGGCGCCCCGGTGAGCGAGCGGAGACCCAAGCCGGTCCGAACGCGAGGACCACGGTCGCGAGCGCGCCGAGGCTCGCGAGCGCGAGCGTCTCGCCGAGCGGCTTCGTCAATGACGCGAAGGGCAGCCCCCGCGAGAGACCGTCGGCGATCCAGGCCAGGAGGGTCACGAGGGGGATCACGGCGCCGAGCGTCACGACGCCGAGTTGGAGCGCCAGCCCAGCCCCGATTGCTGCGGGGTGGAGCGCACTCCGCTCCGGAGGACACGGGTTGGCCGTGCCTGGAGCCTGGGGTGGGCCGAGGACTTGCCGAGCGACGAGCAGGAGCGGGAGCGTCAGGACCATCACGCCTGAGCTGATCATGAGCGCTATGTCGAGGCGCGCGCTCTCGACGGCTTGGTAGAGCCGCCACGTCAAGACGCGACAGTCGAGCACACTCACGGCTCCAAAGTCGCTGATCACGTAGAGCTGCACGAGCAGGAGCGAGAACGCGAGCGCGGGGCGGAGTCGCGGCAAGACCGTCGCCCGGAAGGCTCGCCAGGGCGTCGCGCCCAAGCTGCGGGCGGCCTCCTCCTCCTCTCGCCCGCAGCGGCGGAGGGCGGCCGCGACCAAGAGCTGGACGTAGGGAGCGGTCGTGAGGCTCAGCACGAGCACGGCGGGCCAGAAGCCCTGGAAGGTCCCCCAGCCGAGGCGGCTCCCGATCGCGCCGCCTGGCCCAAGCGCTTGGCGGAGTGTGCCGGCCAGAATGTAGCTCGGGATCGCGAGCGGGAGCAGGCTCAGGAGGCCCAGCAAGCGAGCGCCGCGATAAGTCGCGCGTTGAGCGAGCCAGGCCAGGGTCGTCCCGGTCGGGATCGCGATCGAGGCGACGCAGAGCGCGAGCAGCATGCTCTGGAGGAGGGGCCCTGGGCTGCCGTCAGGCGACTGGAGGAGCTGACGCCAGCTCGGCGGACCCTGACCGAAGAAGAGGGGAGGCGGTGGGGCGGCGGCCCCCAGCGCTAGGCCCAGGGCGGGCAGGAGCGGGAGCGCCACGCAGACCAGCGCCAGGGCCGCGAGCCAGCGGGGTGGCGCCCGCACCGCGGAGACCTACTGGAGCCCGAGCTCGCGGAGGAGCTTGAGCGTCGGGCCGACGTCGGCCAGGTGCGCCTGATCGACGTCTGCCAGGCCGAGGGTCTCCAGCGCGGGGACTTGGGTGTGAGTCGGGATCCCAGGCACGGTCGGGTATTCGAAGGTCTCCCGCGCGAAGTACTCCTGGGAGGACTTGCGAACGAGGAACTCGAGCAAGCGGCGCGCGTTGCTGGTGTTCGAGCTCTTGGCTCGGATCCCGAGCCCCGCGACCATCAGCACGTTCCCTGCGTCCTTGGCGGACTTAAAGCTGTAGTTGCGAGCGCCCGGGTTTGGCCCCTTGCGGTGGAGGTAGTAGTGGTTGACCCAGCCGAGCTGGATCTCACCCGCGATCGCGGCGGTGACTTGGGGTGAGTTCTTCGGGTAGACCTTGGGCTCGTTCTTCTGGACGGCCTCCAGCCAGGCCTTGGTCTCCTCCTCGCCCCAGGTGTGGCGGAGGTAGCTGACGTGGGCTTGGAAGCTGCTGTTGCCGGGAGCCCAGCCCAGCTTCCCCTTCCACTTGGGATCGGCCAGATCCTTGAGCGAGGCCGGGAGGTCAGCGTCTGGAACGTTGGCGCTGACCACGAGGACTCGCGCCCGTCCGCTGGTCCCGATCCAGTGCTCGCCGCGGAAGCGGGGGTCGACTTTGTCCAGCAGCTCCTTAGGGAGCGGGGCGAGGAAGCCTTGCTTGGCGAGCGCGCCCAGGTAGCCCGAGTCTTGCGCGAAGATCACGTCGGCGGGGCTCTCGGCGCCCTCGCTCAGGAGTTGACTCGCCAGGGCCGCGGTCTTTCCGTAGCGAACCGAGACCGAGATCCCGGTCTCCTGCTCGAACTCCTTGAAGAGCGGACCCACGAGCGCTTCTCCGCGGCCGCAGTAGACGACCAGGGTCCCGGCTTCTGCCGCCTTCGAGCTCGTGGAAGGAGTGGCGGCGGGGTCGTTCGTGGCCTGAGGGCAGCCCGTCGCGAGGAGCGAGAGGGCGAGAGCAGCGAGCAAACCGGTCTGTGAAGACGACATGGAATTCCTCCTCGGAGATCGCCAGGGCCAAGAGAATAGCTTGTTGAGAATGATTCTCAAGTGCGGATTTAACCCGCGCGCCTCCGCGCGCCTCCGCACGGCTCCCGGCTCACCACCTCCAGCGCTCTTTTTGTTAGGGGGGACAGGTCTCCCCCATTCCTTCGCTCGTTCCTCGCTGCGGAACTCCCCCTCCGGGTTGCTTCGCACCCGAAGAACCCAGAATGGGGGACGGTCTCTATTCGGGACTGAGGGCGTCCTGGCGGACCAGAGATTCCCGGGTCGAGAGACGCTTGCGCTCGCTAGTGATCCCGGCCAGGACCGCGGGAAGGTAGGCTCGCCGGCTGGCGTTCAGCGCAAACGGAGGCCTCGTGTCCCAACCTGGAAAGCCCTTTCAAATCGCCGGTCAGAGCTTCGGAGAGCCTGGGCGCCTGTTCCTGCTCGCCGGTCCCTGCGTGGTCGAAGAGCGCGACCTCGCGATCCGGATCGCGACGTTTGTGCGTGACCTCTGCCTGCGCCTCGAAGTCCCCTACGTCTTCAAGGCGTCCTTCGACAAGGCGAACCGCAGTTCGATCCGCGGCCACCGCGGGCCTGGCGTTCAAGAAGGGCTCGAGATCCTCAAGGCGGTCAAGGACGAGGTTGGGGTCCCGATCGTGACCGACGTCCACCTCCCCGAGCAGTGCGCCATGGCGGCCGAGGTCGCAGACATTCTCCAGATCCCAGCCTTCCTCTGCCGCCAAACCGACTTGATCGTGGCTGCGGCCAAGACGGGCTGTGTGGTGAACATCAAGAAGGGCCAGTTCCTCGCTCCTTGGGACGCCAAGCACCCGATCGAGAAGGCGCGCCAGGCGGGCGCCGAGCGGATCATGATCACCGAGCGCGGAACGTCCTTTGGTTACAACAACCTCGTGACGGACCCGCGCTCGTTCCCAATCCTGCGCGAATTCGGCGTCCCCGTCGTGCACGACGCGACGCATTCGCTCCAGCTTCCTGGCGGCAATGGCGAGACCACCGGCGGCCAGCGCCAGTACATCCCCCACGTCGCGCGAGCCGCCGTGGCCGCGGGTGTCGACGGGATCTTCGCCGAGGTTCACGAGGACCCGAGCAGCTCCCCCTCGGACGCGGAGAACATGCTCCAGCTCGAAGAGCTTCCGCCCCTCCTCGAGACCCTGCTCAAGATCCACGAGCTCGTCTCTTGACGACGTCGGAGCCTGCTCCAAAGCTCGCTCCGCGCCTCGTCGTTGTGATCCCGGCCCTCAACGAAGAGGCCTCCTTGGGCCTCGTCCTCAAGGGGATCGCGACCGCTCAGACCGACCCTGCGCCGATCGCGGTGATCGTGGGCGACAACGGCTCGACCGACGGGACC
>JAESQQ010000234.1 GCA_016765095.1 Planctomycetota bacterium
GCCCGCGGGAGGGGGTAAACCCCTCCCCTACGGAAGCAATGGGGTGTACCGCAACTCGTGATGGGCTGCACTAGCCAGACGGCGGCTCGACTCGAGCCGCCTCGCATGGACTCATGAGCCGAGTGATCCAAGGGTCTCGAGGCAGCAGCGGAGACTCCCATGGCTGAGAGCTATCAGTCGGCTCAGATCGTCAAGACGGCGACTGGCAAGCAGTATCACGTCGGCGTGGCGCCAGGCGACATAGCCGAGCGGATCATGCTGGTCGGAGACCCGGCCCGCGCGGACAAGGTCGCGAGCCGGTTCGACTCGATTCGGGGTCGCTGGGCCAATCGGGAATACGTCACGATCACGGGGGTCTACAAGGGTGCGCCCTTGACGGTCACCGCGACCGGGATCGGGACCGACAACACCGAGATCGCGTTCATTGAGCTGAGCCAGTGCGTCGAGAACGCGACTTTCTTGCGCGTCGGCAGCTCGGGCGCGCTCAAGGACGGGATCGGGCTCGGCGACTTGGTGATCTCGACGGGTGCGGTTCGGCTCGAGGCGACCTCGACTCAGTTCGTGCCCGAGGGCTACCCTTGCCTGGCGCACCACGAGGTGATCTTGGCGCTGGTCGAGGCGACTAAGGACCTCGAGGGCCGCAAGGTGCACGTTGGCCTGACGGCCACGGCTTGTGGTTTCTACGGTGCCCAAGGGCGCCAGGTCCCAGGCTTCCCGCCCCGTGATCCCGATCGCCCTGCGCGCTTGGGTCAGATCGGGGTCTGCAACATGGAGATGGAGGCCAGCCTGTTGTTCACGCTCGGGACTCTCTCCGGCCAGCGGACGGGGGCGATCTGCGCGATCTACGCCAACCGCAACGCCGACACCTTCGTCGACACCGATCTCAAGGACCGCGCCGAGGCGGCTGCGATCGAGGCTGGCCTAGCTGCGCTGGAGATCCTCCGCAAAATGGACGCGGCCCGCGGCGAGAGTTCCCTCTGGCGCCCGAGTCACGGGCTCTAGGCGAGGTCCGCGAGGCCTCCCATGGCGCGCAAGCACGCTTTCGTTCACGGCAAGGTCCAAGGGGTGATGTTCCGAATGTGCGCCCAGGAGGCGGCCTGGCGCCTCGACCTCCACGGCTGGATTCGCAACCTCTCGTGCGGGGAGCGCGTCGAGCTCGTCGTGTCTGGGGACGACCAATCGGTCGAGACGTTCATTCGCTGGTGCGGTGATGGCCCGCCCCTGGCTAAAGTCGTGCGCGTCGAGGCGATAGACGACCCGAGCGAGGACCCGCTCAAGCCCTTCGCGATCCTCGAGACGCTCTAGCTACCTCTCGACCTTCGGCTCGATCGCGATTCCCCGGGCCTACTACTGGGAGGCGGGGGAGGAGCTGTGTTCCCACGAGCCCTGCGAGTCGCCAGAATCCCTGACGGTGCGCTAAGTGTCTCGCCCGACGGCCTCTGGGCGCTCGTCGGGTGGCAAAACGGCCTCGCCAAGCTCTGGCGCCTGCTCACGCCCATCGATCACCCTCGCTGACAGGGATCCGTGCTTGGCAAGGGCGGAGCACAGATTCGGGGGCTCGGGGGAGAGGTGCTTCCAGAGAGCACCGGGTTGTGGAAGGCCCTCGCCGACGGCGCTGTGGCAGACTGCCCACCCAAAGGGAGCGTCCAATGAGCCAGTTGCCTGCCCTGCCCGTCCGAACCTTCTCCAGCAGCCGCTGGACGTTTGGGAACTTCTTCTTCCCCGACAAGCTCGTGCTCAACGTCGACGACGTGGTGTTCAAGAAGTCCCACCTGATCGGCGGGGAAGAGGAGTCGATCCGCTATGAACAGATCGCGTCGGTCTCGGTGCAGAGCGGCGTCCTGTTCGCAGATCTGCTCTTCGAGACGACCGGTGGAAGCGAGCCGGTCTATCTCAACGGACTTTGGAAAGGCACGGCTCAAAAGGCCAAGGTCGAACTCCAGGCACGGATTCGCGCCCACACGTCTGCCAAGCCAGACCCGGTTCTGCACGCGTTGGAGCGACAGACGCAAGTCCTCGAAGCAATCCTGGGTGAGCTCAAGCGGAAGTGAGCGATCGCGGCTCGAGAGAGCTGAGCCGGCGAGTCGCGAGCGGGGACGCACAGGCCGAGGCCGAACTCCTGGCTCGCGAACTCCGCCAAGGAGAGCGTGACGCCGAGCGAGTCGCCCTGGCGGCCGAGGTGGATCGACTCGGCCACCTCCCCGAACTCAACACGGCTTCGAGCGCTCAGGTGATTCGAGAGGTGCTCCGAGAGGTGCTCTTGCCTTACGCGCTTGGTGGCGCCTAGCGTGAGCCCTTCAAGTGATCCACGGCTCCCTTGTTGACAGTGACTGGCTCGCCGATTTGGAGTCGACTCCAGAGAGCGAAACCCGTCTGTCCGTTCGGCCCCACAACAAGCGCGCTGATCCCCATCAACGAGCGGCGAGTCAGCCAGACTGTCTGGCCCTGAGGCACTTCGCCGCGATAGGAGAGCAGGTTACGAGTCAGGATTAGGTCTTCGCTGGCCGTCGCCTTGACCCGCGTCACGACGAGCTCCTTCAGCCGGCCCCGGGAATCCCGGATCGGAAAGGCGTCGAACTCGATCTGATGACGACTCATGTCCTCGGTCAACGTGCGAAACGCGAGCCAAGGGAGGCCTGAGGTCTTGGTCCCCTTCTTCTGACCCTCGAGCTGAATCAGGACCTGTCCCGCCCAGCCCTTCTTGGTCCGGTAGACCGTCCCCTCGAGGCGCTCCACACTCGGCGCAGCGATTCGTGTGACGCGGAGCCGGCCTTCGACGAGCTCACCCTCGAGGGTGATTTGACCGCGGTCGACGAGGCTGCCGAGCGGCGCGAAAGGCTCGAGCTCCTCGAGCACGACCAAGCCTTCGCTGCTCCGGAGACGGTGGACTTGCTCCTTGTTTCGAGGATTCTCCTCGGTCGGAGCAGGCAGATAGACCCGCTCCAACGTTCCCGTGAACGTCGCCGCTCCAGCGGGAACAGCCAGCGCGAGCAGGATCGATAGGGATAGGAGTCTCTTCACGGCCACTCTCCAACCAAGACCATAAGCGCCGAGGCGACGCACAAGCAAGGAAGGAGAACAGGAGCGAGCGCTGACTCCCTGCAGGGGGGCAGGGAGGCAGCGCTCGCGGGGGAAACGAAAGTTGAGTTGTTAGTGTTGGCGGTAGACGACGAGGGTCTCCTCCTCGTAGTCGTGGTCTACGAAGGCCGCGTCGGCGACGTGACCCCAGTAGCTCTGGTTCTCGTAGTAGGCGTTGTCGCCGTCGTCGAAGCCCTCGTGAATGCCGCCTCCGATGTGGGCAGCGCAGCCAGAGAACATGAGGGCGGTTAGGGCAAGAGCGAGGAATCGCATGGTCTCTCCGAGGGAGGGGGCGCATGGGTGCGGCCGGATCCCGCTTGGGTCTGCAAAGGAAGAGAGAGCCGCTGAACTTGGTTTCGGGCCAAATCTCACCCTGGGCTAAGGCGCTGCTGGTAAAGCCGTTAGGGGAAGGGTCCTTGCGGCCTACTCGCGAGTAGATAACCTGTGGGGCATGGGTAGACCTCGCCTGGATCCCAATCTCGCCCCGACCCGCGCCCGTCTCATCGAAGCTGCGGCGAAGGAGTTCGCCTCCGAAGGCTACGCCGGCGCCCGCTTGGCCCGGATCGCAGCCGGCGTGGGAATTCGGCGTCCCTCCCTCCTCTATCACTTCTCGACCAAGGAGGGCCTCTACGCTGCGGTGATTCACACCGTGTTTCGGCGCCTCGACGCCGCGCTCCAGCGCGCGTTCTCGCTCGAGGGAGAGTTCTCGATCCAGCTCGACGCAGTCACACGCGGCTACCTCCACTTCCTCGACGAGGAGCCCACCTTCGCGCCGCTCCTGATTCGCGAGCTGCTCGACGGGCAGGGACCGGGCCAAGCCCTGATTCGCGAAGAGCTGCTCCCTCTCCTCGACACAGTCGAGAGGTTCTTTGCCAGCTCACCTTCGCTCCGATCTGGAACCCCGATTCGCTCCTCCCTGCTCGCGATCGCCGCCAGCGGGCTGCTCCGCTCGGTCTCGGGCGAACTCCGTGAGCCGCTCTGGGGCGTCGGCTCCTCGAAACTCCCCGCCCTGGCGGCCTTTCTGCTCTTAGCCCAAGAGCCCTCCCTCTAGGAGTCTGGACATGCGATTTCCCCTCCCCGAATTCGTCGGCAACGCGCTCGAACACGCCCAGGTGTTCGATCCACGTGGCCACACCCGTAACCTGCGCGTCTACAAGGCCCTGGCCGGACCCGTCCTCCGAGGACTGATCCGCAAGGAAGGCAAACAGGGCGACACGACGGTGATGAAGCACGAGTCGACGACGACCTTCAGCTGGACCTACCTCCGTGACCGGCCCGAGCTGGAGCGCCTGACCAAGGCCGCCCGCAAGGGGCAGTGGAGCCCCGAGGACCTCGACTGGGCGCGCGTCGTGGACCCAGAGGATCCCGCCTGCGAACTCTTCTCAGACGAGGAGCTGCCTCTGTCCGAGATTCCAGGCTACCGCTCGCTCTCCGCCAAGCGCCAGCGCGCCCAACGGGCTGACATGCTGAGTTGGATGCTGAGCCAGTTCCTCCACGGCGAGCAGGGGGCGCTCTACGCTGCCTGCCAATTGACCGAGGCCGTCGACTGCTTCGACTCGAAGCTCTACGGCTCCACCCAGGTTGTCGACGAGGGACGCCACGTGGAGGTCTTTTGCCGTTACCTAGACGAGAAGCTCGAGAAGCGCTACGCGATCAACGACAACCTGTTCGTCGTGCTCGACGCAGTCGTGAACGACTCTCGCTGGGACCTCAAGTTCCTCGGAATGCAGATCCTGGTCGAAGGCCTCGCGCTCGGAGCGTTCGGGACGATGCGAAACGCGACCGAGGAGCCGCTCCTGATCGACCTGCTGGGGCGCGTGATCAGCGACGAGGCACGTCACGTGCACTTTGGCGTCGTGGCCCTCCAGGAGCTCTATCGGCACCTCTCGCCCTCTGAGCTGCGCGAGCGGGAAGACTGGGCCTACGAAGTGTGCCTGATGGCCCGCAATCGATTCCTGGCTCACGAGTTCTACGAAGAGAACTACGGCCACGCGATGTCGCTGCGCGAATGGGACCGGCTGATCCAGGGCTCGCGCTTCATGGCTCGTTTCCGGCACACCCTGTTTCGGCGGATCGTGCCCAACCTGAAGCGAATTGGACTGCTGAGCAAGCGAATGCGCCCCCACTACGCGGCCTTGGGCTTGTTGGACTACGAATTCGGCAAGGCCGCGCCCGATCTCGCGCTGCAGGAGCTCCTCGACGCGGCCTGATGAGCGTCGCGGGGTGGCCCGTGCCACAATGCCAACCGCAGTGGAGGCTCTCTGAGCAGCGACGCCTGGGTCAAAGGCAGCTTTTCATTCCTCGCCGGCGCGGTCGTCGGCGGGTTCTTCTCGTTCTCAGCGCTCGACGGCCGCGACGAGGCCCTCCCCCCCGCCGCACCCACCCAGGTCAAGAAGTCGACGCCCAAACGGGTCGGAGAGGAGGTCGTCCTCGCTGCCGGACTCAGCGACGAGGACCTCGCTGCTCACCTCGACCAGGCCCGCTTCGACAGCGATTGGGTCCGCGCCACGGCCGTTGCCAAGGCGCTTCGCGAACGGAGCGAACAGGGCAACACTGGCACGGGCCAGGCGGCAGCTCCTGTTCGAGGTGACGGTCCCGTCGTGACCAGCCAGACGAGCTTGGTCCGCCTCGATCGTGAGCACCAGCGAGAGGTCTTGTTCCGAGATCTCGCGGCTCGCGACAACCGGGCCCGACGCGAGGCGGAGGCCGAAGGCTCCCCTGCCGAACGAGAACGCAGGCTGACGCTGCTCTTCCTGCTCCCCCCTACTCAAGCCAGTGACGTCGCCGTTCGCCGGGACTCCGCGTTCTACCTCGCGCGCCTTCGAACGGCCGGCGCTCGGGACGTCCTGATTCGCGCGCTTGGTGACCCCGATCCGGACCGCGCAGAGATCGCGGCTGCGGCGCTAGGTTGGAGCGACGACCCCCTCGCGACTCAAGAGCTCGCAGTCCGCCTCGACGAAGACGCAGACCCCGCCGTCCGACGGCTCGCCGCCCTCGGGCTAACCCTGGCAGCCCCCAACGTGGGCGCAGCGGCCGCCCTGACTCAGGCCGCCAAGAACGAACGAGACCTCGACGTCCGCCTCCGAGCCCTCGACGGCCTCGCCCACTGCGACTTGGCCTCCGATCCTGCCGCGCGCAAGGTCCTGATCGAGCTGCTCAACAGCGACACCGAGGACCTCGCCCTGCGCCGGGGGGTGATTCGAACCCTGCGAGCACACCACACTCTGACCCGACGGCTCCCCGTCGAGCTCCAAGACGCCCTCCGCCGACTCCTCTCGGCGACCCAGGGCCCCCTTCTCATCGACGGAATTGGCCTCCTGGGCCAAGTCGCGACCGACCCCGCGCCCCTCGAAGACGCCCAGCTCAAATCCAGCAACCCCGAGATTCGGGCGGCGCTACAGGCCGCGCTCGTCTCCGTTCGGAATCGAATCGCCCCACGCTGAGGGGGGTTCAAAAGGGCTGAGGAACCTGGGCCCGGTTTCGCGCGTATACAGACGAGGGCAGGTTGCCCTGCGATTTGGCACTCGTAACGCGGAGGACGTCTTGAGCGAAGGGCAGGGATCGAGCAACGACCCCTCCGCTGAGTCGAGCGCACCCACGGGAGCTCAACCGGTGGCGCTCGATCCGATCGCGGCGCTAATCGAGAAGAAGCTGCGAGCCCGGACCGCCGAGATCGCCAACCAGCCATCAGGGCCCGCCCTGGCTCCGGCGGACGCTGGCACCCCCGCTCCGGCGGACGCTGGCACCCCCGCTCCGGCGGACGCTGGCACCCCCGC
>JAESQQ010000021.1 GCA_016765095.1 Planctomycetota bacterium
AGCGTAGCGAGACCGAGGGAGCCGGAGGGGCAATCAACGGCTCCGCCGAGCTGGGGGTGGACCGAAGCCCACCAAACCCCGAGGTCTGCGCAACCGCTCGACGCCGCAGCTTCACCGCCGAGTACAAGCAGCGCATTGTCCGCGAAGCTGACCGGTGCACGCAGCCCGGCGAGATCGGTGCCATGCTACGACGAGAAGGACTGTACTCGTCCCTGCTGGCCGAGTGGCGGCGCCAAGCAAGAGAAGGAGGCCCGACAAGTCTGACCGCCAGGAAACGCGGGCCCCAATCGAATCCGGCGCGGGCTGAGCTCAGAGAGAACGAGATGTTGAAGAAGAAGGTCCTGCGTCTGGAGCGCGAACTCAAGGCCGCCAGCCTCATCATCGATATCCAAAAAAAAGTCTCCGAAGTGCTGGGGATTCGGTTGGAGACGATCGACGCCGAAGGGATGACCTCATGAATGCCGCCGAGGACTTGGCCCAGCACACGGACGTCTCGACGGCGTGCAGAGCCCTGGGTGTTCCGCGTGCAGCGCTCTACCGCAGACGTCGCAGAAATACCTCGTGCTCCGTCCGGCCGCGGAAGCCGTCGCCGCGCAAGCTGTCTGACGCTGAACGCGACAAGGTGCTTGAAACCCTGCATTCCACCCGGTTCGTGGACAAATCGCCTGGTGAGACTCATGCCACGCTCCTGGACGAAGGCACGTACCTGTGCTCCGAGCGCACGATGTATCGCATCCTCGTTGAATCCAAGGAAGTGCGCGAACGACGTGATCAGCTCCGACATCCGAACTACGCCAAGCCCGAACTCCTGGCCACCACGCCGAATCAGGTCTGGTCCTGGGACATCACCAAGTTGAAGGGGCCCGTCAAGTGGAGCTACTTCCACCTCTACGTCATCCTCGACATCTTCAGCCGGTACGTCGTCGGATGGATGGTGGCGGAGCGCGAGAGTGCGCTGCTTGCCGAGCGCTTGATCTCGGAGACCTGCGAGAAGCAGTCCATCCCCGAGGGGCAGCTCACCTTGCATGCGGACCGTGGATCGTCGATGAAATCCAAGCGCGTCGCCCACCTTCTGGCGGACCTCGGAGTCACGAAGACGCACAGCCGCCCCCATGTTTCAGACGACAATCCGTACTCTGAGAGCCAGTTCAAGACGCTCAAGTACTGCCCGTCCTTCCCGGGCTCGTTTGGGAGCGTCCAGGACGCCAGGGCCTTCTGCGGCCCTTTCTTCGACTGGTACAACACCGAACACCGTCACAGCGGCATCAGCATGCTGACGCCCGAGTCCGTCCACTACGGACGCGCGGAAGAGATCCTGGCCGCGCGGCATGTGGTCCTCACGGCCGCCCGGCAGGAACATCCCGAGAGGTTTGTTCGTGGTGTGCCCCGGCTGCAGCAGGCGCCTCAGGCGGCGTGGATCAACCCACCGCCGCAGGACAGCCCAATGGAGCCCGTTCTCCACTAAATTCGACACGGATGTGTCTCAATGTTGTTGACAGGTTCCGAACACTCCGCCGCTCTTCAGAAACAAATTGGCTCGCCGTCTCAGGCTCACGGCATTGTCGCCATGCCTCGAAGCCGGTGACGATAACTACTTAACGCTTGTCGCTACGGATATTCTCGATGTGGACGAGGACGGAAACGCTGGCGAAGCCCTCGATGTAGATTTCTCCTATCCGACTAGCGGGCCCACCCCGTACGCTCGGCAGCAACTCACTGCAAACCCAGTGGGCCCGGTAGGGATAAACACCGGGCCCCCGGGCATCGTTGATATGGGCGCCTACGACCACACCTACCAGGCGGGTATTTAACCCCTTCTCTGGCCAAAGAACGCGCGTGATTTCGCTCAAGTTGTGCCCAGGCACTAGCCTGGGGCAACCGGCGATGCCAGCAAGCCTGCGCGTCGCTGATTCAAATCCCGCCATCCTGACAGGGTGTTCATGAAGTGGGGCTCAGCATCACCTGGGGCCAGGTGTCCCCAGTTCTCTCCAACCTCCAGGGTTTGGAGGGGACTCGGCCCGAATCCTTGGGGATTTTCCCCGTGAAACCCCCGCTGCTGGTAGTCTCAAAGTGGATCCATTGCTCGCACTTACTCCGTCACCCACTCGGTCATGATAGCCTTGAAGGTCACCTCAATTGCCCTCGTGCTCTGCACGCTGACGACCGCTTCGGCCCCTTGTCAGCGGACGGAGGAGTTGAGGCTCTCGCCCCCTGAGAGGCTCGCCAGCGGTAGTTTTGGGGGTAGCACGGTGATCAACGGGGAGTGGGCGGTCGTTGGAGATCCGGAGGGGAGTCCTACGCTTGGCCCTCTGCCGGGGGTTGTGGTGGTCTACCGACGAACACCGCAGGGTTGGAAACAATGGCAGGTTCTGATGCCAACCAACCTACAGAATAACGAAAGCTTCGGGGCAAGGCTGGCCATGTCCGGAACAGAGCTCGTCGTCGGTGCACTTTCAGGAGGTCCCGCGCACAGAGGGCGGGCCTACACTTACTCTCTCGAGGGAGATACTTGGGTTCCTGGCCAGGTACTACGAGCGCGTGATGCGGCCGACGGCGACTTTTTTGGTAGCAGCGTTGCCATAGAGGGGGACACATTGGTTGTGGGGGCTTCCGGCCACGCGACGCCGTACTCCACCGCTGGAGCTTGCTACGTCTACACGCGTGAACCGCAGGGATGGACCCTCTCCGACTTCATCCTGGCGCCCGACCCTCAAACACTTCCCAACTCCGTATACCATCTGTTCGGTCAGTCCTGTGACCTGGATGGGGATCTGCTTGTCGTCGGGACCTACACGGACGCTCAAGGGATGGCATTTGTCTATCGGCGCACCGCGAGCGGCTGGGTCCGAGAGGGTGACTTATCCGCCCCTCAGTTCAATCCCCAGATTCAGATGCAACTGGGGTACAGCGTGTCGATCAGTGGCAACACAGTTGCCGTCGGCGCCCCCGTGGGAGTCGACCCGTTCTCCGGTGGTGGACCCACTTCAGTGTTCATGTTCGATTACGACCCTGTGCTTCAGCAGTGGCAGCAGAGTCAAATGCTCCGGGCAAGCGATTCGAATCTCGCCTCTCCACGTGATCTATTCGGACACTCCGTTTTTCTCTCCGGCGATCGGCTGGTCGTTGGAGCTCCCTACGGTGCATTCAACGGGCTCCGCGCGGGAACAGCGTACATCTTTGAGCGAGACGCGGGTGTCTGGAGCGAAGTGGAACGCATGGTCGCCAGTGACCCCAATGACGCTTTGCATCCTAGTGGAGCACAGCTCGGCAAGTCGGTCTCACTGGACAGTGAGAACAACCGAATCCTGATCGGAGCTCCCCATGCATGGATCGAGGAAGAGCAGAGGTGCGCCGGCAAGGCGTACTTCTACGATCTCAACCAGGGCACCGTCGCCTGCGGAGGCTTCACCAACTCTCTAGCGCAGGAGACGCGCCTGACCGTGACGGGCAACCGCACGGCGGCCAACGCGAATGTCGCGCTCTCCGTCTACGACGCTCCCCCCGGCAAGTTCGGTATCTTCGTGGCGGGCCCGGGTGGAACGCAAACGCCCTTCGGTTCCGCAGGAGCATCCCTCTGCGTGGGCCAAC
>JAESQQ010000235.1 GCA_016765095.1 Planctomycetota bacterium
GCTGGCCCTGCGGCGAACTCGCCCGAACACCCAGCGGGCGTCGGGAGTCGCTCCCAGCCAGACGGCGGGTGCCCGGCGGTTACGAGGGCGTGGCGCACCAGGCGCTCCGCGACGCGCGCGCGCGGTCCCTCCACCCGCTGAGAACTCTCGGGCCCGACGAGTAGGACGGGGTGGGTCGGTCCGCCCAGCTCTTGGAGATCGTTGGCTACGCAGAGGTCGAGCCGGGCCCGCTCTATTTGTCCGCGGGCGACGGATTGGAGTTCCTCCCGGGGGACCCCCGAGAGGAGCTTGAATCCGACCAGATAGCTGCGCGGGCAGGCGTCCCGGAGCCGGTCGAGGAGTTTGGGCGTGCGGCGGAGGAGGAGCGTCCGCTCCTCGGCGCTGGAGCTGATCTTCCCGTCGGTGACCTCGGGCGCGTAGTCCGAGACAGCGGCGGCCATGAACACCAGGTCTGGTTTCTGCTCGAGGGCGGAGTCGAGGGCACGGGCGAGTTGGTCGCTCGACTCGAACCGGACTTGACGGATTGAGCCCGCGAGGGGGATCTTGCGGGCGAAGAGCCCTTCGCTCCCCAGGAGCGTGACCTCGACGCCAGCGGCCGCGAGCGCGTTGGCGATCGCGGCGCCGAAGCGGCCGGTCGAGCGGTTGGTCAGGACTCGGACGTCGTCGATCGGTTCAGCGGTCCCGCCCGCGGTCACCAGCGCGGTCGTCAAGCCCCCAGCTCCTCGCCACACTTGAGGGCTGCGAGGGCGACAGCCCCCCAGCCGAGCCGCTCGGCGTCCGACGCGAGGTGAGTTAGTAGCGAGCGTGCGAAACGCGGCTTCTCGGGCGCAACGATCCGGGCCCGGACGATCCCCGCGCGCGCGGCCGCAGGCGTATCGGGGCCGAGGCAACGGATCGCCTCAGCCAAGGCTTGCTCCGCGAGATCGCTGGCTCCGAGCGAACGAAAGACCTCGGCCTGAAGGGTCGCGATTTCCCCTCGCAGGAGGGGCTGGCCGAGATCGCGCTCTTCCTCTGCTGTTCGAGCCAGGAGCCGGCTAGCCTCGACTCGATCACCGCCAGCGTAGGTCGCCGCGGCGAGCGCTAGACGTCCCAATACGACACCAGACGGGTAGGACAGGGCCTCGGCAGCCTTCGAGCTTTCGAGGGCCTGGGCAGCCGCGCGTGGGGCGTCGCCCCGGGCGAGCGCCAGCCGGCTTTGCTCGAGGAGGTGCTCCGTCAGAGCTAGGTCGGGCTCCCTTTGGGAGTCGTTGTCTCCGCCGAGCGCGGGTCGGGCGGCGTTCAGGCGGGCTTGGCTCGTCTCAAGGGCGCCCGCTTCGCGCGAGACGGCTGCCAGGCGGATCATGCAGTAGGCCTCGCGGCGCGGATCGCCCAGAGCTCGTGAGGCGGAGAGGCCCTCTTCGAGTCGTCCCTCTGCGAGGTCGAGGTCACCGAGCTCTGTCGCCAGCAGCCCGCGATTGGCCTCCAAGACCGCGACTGCTCGGAGGTCGTTGGCCTGGCGCGCCAGGGAGAGGGCCTCGGCGTAAGCCTCTTCGGCCTCGTCAGCGCGGCCTTGGAGGTGGAACACGAGCCCCAAGTTGCCGCGATTGATCGCCTGGCCCTCGATTTGGTCCTGGGCGAGGCCGTGCTCGAGGGCTTGCTGGTAGTAGTCCGCCGCGCTGTCGAAGTGCCCGCCGTGGAGCCGAGCGTTGCCAAAGGCGCTCAGGACGACTGCGAGCGCCTGCTGGCGGGGCTGAAGGCTCGCGATCGAGAGGGCCTCTTCGAGGGCCACGAGGCCTGGCTGGAGTCGTCCACGGGCGATCAGGGCTTGAGCTCGCAGCGTCAGGAGGGCGAGGCGCTGGAGCGAGGAGCCAGACCTGCCCACGCGGAGGAGTTCGACTTCAAGCGCGCTGGCCGCAGCTTCGCCGTAGCCGAGCAGAAACTGCGCCGTCGCACGTCGCAGCACGAGGTCGCTCAAGAAGGGGAGGGCTGCCTCTCGAGCCAGCGCTTCGGCCAGCCCGGCCTCCGCGAGGGCTCGTCTCGGGTCCTTGGTCAGCAGCTCGAAGAATCGCCCCGCGGCCGCCTCCGCGCGGGCCGCCGCGTCTGGATGCTCGACGAGTTCTGAGACCAACGAGGCGGACTCCGCCGGGACCGCCGCCGGGTCCACCGTCGCTAGCCGGCCAATGCACTCTTCCCAGAGGAAGTCGAACTCCATTCCCTAAGGATAAGGGCGTTCCGCAAAGGGCGGGGTTTGCAATCACGCCCTTGTGGGAGCAGGCCCTCCTCGCCCTAGTCCTGAACGTGCGCATCTGGCACCATGGGTCGCCCGCGACCTGCGGGAAAGCGCGCTCAGGCGCCCGGAGGAACGCGTGCCCAACCGGCTGGTCGGCGGCCCCCAGAGCCCCAGCAGCGACGATCTCTACTCAAAGATCGCGCTCGATAACAAGCTCATCACCCGATACCACCTCCGCCAGGCTTCCAAGGAGCAGGAAGACCTCGCTGAGGGAGGCCAGGCCCTCTCGCTGGGCGCCGTCCTGGTGCGAATGGGGTTCCTGACCGAAGGCCAACACCAGTCCGTGATCAACGCCTGTCGCTATCGCGAGCAGCGCGACTACGACAAGCGCTTTGCCCGCCAGATCCTCCGAATGGAGCTCCTTGAGCAGAGCTCCATTGAGGAGTCCCTCGAGGTTCAAAAGAAGGAATACGGGCAGAGCGGGCTCGTCGCGCCCCTCGCCGACGGTCTCGAGAACGCCGGCAAGCTGAGCGCCGAGCAAGTCGAATCCGTGCACAAGGGAATCCAGGAGCGCGACCAAAAGGGGCGCGGGAGGGGCACTCAGCCCAGTCCGCTCGCCGTGAGCGGCCCGACGCCGGTCCTAGGAGCCCGCAGCGGCGAAGACGACCCCACCGTGGAGGGCGCACCGCTCTCCAAACGAGCACCCAAGAAGGACGACCTCGACGACATAAACCTCGACGACATAGACGCCGACCTCGACGACATCGACGACGAAGACCTCGACGACGCCGACCTCGACGACGACGACCTCGACGACGACGACCTCGACGACCTCGACGACGACGACCTTGACGACGAGGACCTGAGCGGCCTCGACGACATAGACCTCGA
>JAESQQ010000022.1 GCA_016765095.1 Planctomycetota bacterium
CCGAGCCGCTGACCCGGGGGACGCCCCTGGCAGACACCCGCCCCGACGAACCGGGGCCGCCCCGCCAGATTTCCCACGCGACCCCCTTCGTGGCGCCGGCTGGCCCCTCAACACCGGCCTCGGGCCGCTACCTCGGAACCGGGTCCCGCGGGTTTCGCGAGGAGGGCGAGCGCTTCGGCGCCTACGAACTCCACGGCGAGCTAGGTCGCGGCGGGATGGGCGTCGTCTACAAGGCGCGACGGCCGGGCCTTGATCGCTTCGTCGCGCTCAAGATCCTGCTGGGAAGCGAGACTGCCTCCCAGACTCGAGTCAAGCGCTTCAGGCGTGAAGCGGAGCTCGCGGCCAAGCTCCGCCACGTGGGGATCGTCCAAGTCCACGACTTCGGACAAGTCGGCGAGCACTACTTCCTGACCATGGACTTCGTGGAGGGCAAGCCCCTCTCCGATCTCCTCGTCGGCCAGCGCGCTATGAGCCTCTCCCGCGCGGCAGAGATCGGTCGCGACTCCGCCGAGGCCCTCGACCATGCTCACGCCTCGAACGTGATCCACCGAGATATCAAACCCGCCAACATCATGATCACCCCTGAGGGGCGCCCGGTCCTGACGGACTTCGGGCTCGCCCGCCAAGCCGAGCTCGACGGCGAGACGACCCAGCTCACCCGAGACGGGGCGCTGGTCGGCACTCCCTTCTATATGTCCCCCGAGCAAGCCACGGGGAAGCGCGAGAAAGTCGTTCCCAAGAGCGACGTGTGGAGCCTGGGCGTCGTGCTCTACCAAATGGTGTGCGGGGCGCTCCCCTTCGACGGCACGAGCCAGTTCGAGCTCTCCAACAAAGTCCTCCACGAGGAGCCGACTCCACCCCGCGACCACCGCGCCGACCTCGACGAGGACCTGGTCACGATCCTGCTGAAGACGCTCGAGAAGGAACCTGACCAGCGCTACAGCGCGCGTGAGCTCGCCGACGAGCTGACGCGCTACCTCGCCGGAGACGCCCTCGACGCGCGTCCGCGAAGCCGACTCGAGACGCTGAGCCGCAAGCTGGCTGGCCGGCGGCCCGCGATCTACGCGGGCGCCACGATCGTGGTCGCGCTTGAACTCGCCCTCTGGGGCGGGCTCCAAGCCAACCTTCGCCTCGAACAGAGCGCTGCGGGCAGCGCGCTCGAGCAGCGCCTCAATGAGCTCCGCGAAGCCAGCGCTGCGGCCCGACGCGATCGCCTGGCCCGCGAGCGCACCGAGCAAGACGCCGCCCGGGACGCCCTCGCGCGCGCCGAGCGACTCGGCCAAGAGGCCCAGCAAGCCAACCCTGGTCAGCCTTACCTCGACGCGCTCCTGACTCAACTCGACGCGATCGAGACCGCGCTGAGCCTGCCCCTCCTCGCAGACTCGGCTCGACTTTACGTCCTGCGCGGACGTGCGCTGGCGAGGCGCCACGAACCCGACGCGGCTCGGGAGGCGCTCCAGCAAGCGCTGGCCCTCGACCCCAGCGGCCGTTCGGGAGCCGAAGCGGCCTACAAGCTGGCCGGACTCCGCGACCGCGAACGCGACGGGACCAAGGCGCACCTCGTGCTCGCAACAGCGCTCCCCAAGCTGGACCCCAAGCTCGCAGGGGCCTGGGTGCCCTTGATCGAAGCCTCGCTCGAGGTCCTCAAAGACAACCCCGACCTCGAGGCGGCCCGCGCCGCGCTCGAGCGAGCCCGGGACCTCGACGCGCGCCTGCCCGAGGTCTACCTCCTCCTGGCTCTGATCGCGCGCAGCCGCCTCGACGCCGAAGGAACCCGTCGAGCCATAGAGCGCATGACGCAACTCGACCCGAAGTCGGCCACGGCCTGGACCGAATACGCCCGTCTAGTCGTGACGAGCGACGCCCGCCGCGGTCGAGACCTGACCGAGCGAGCGCTCAAGCTCGACCCGACCTTCCCCCCAGCCCTCGAGCTCAAGGCGCTCCTCCTCGAAGCCGAGGGGAAGCCCAAGGAAGCCCTAGCTGTCCTGCGCCGACTCGTAAAGGAGGTTCCCGGAGACGCCGACCTCCTGTTTCTAACCGCGATCGTGGCGGTGGAGTCGAAGGAGGAGGCCTTCGCGAGCGAGCTCCTCCACAGCCTGGAGCGCCTCGAGCCGAACAGCCACCGCCCCTACCTGCTCCGAGCCGTGGCCCTGTTCGTAGCCAACGAGCACGAGCCGGCGTTGGCCGAGCTCCGCCGAGGCTCCGAGCTCCTGGCTGACCGCCTCCCCGCGGCTGCGGCAGGGGAGCGCCGGCTGAGGAAGCTCTTCGAAGCCTACGTGCGCCACCTCGCTCGAGCCGACCTCCTCCGCAACTACGCCGAGTCTCGCCAACGAGCCGGTGATCTCAACGGGGACATGCTCCTCGCCAGCATTCGGCTCGCCAAGGGAGAGGTGACCGAGGTCCGCCAGCTGATCAAGGCGAACCTCACCAAGTCTCCGCTCCACGCGGAGACGCTCCGACTCCGCTTCGAGCTGCTCGGGAAGGAAGGGAAGCTGGCCCCGATTCTTGCGGAGATCAGGCGACTCGAGGTTGCTGCCCACGACGACCTCGAGGCGCTCTTGATCGTGGCCCGGGCCACGGTCGTGCTCCTCAAGGACGAAGAAGAGACTGCCCGAGTCACGCAGCGCCTCGTGGAACTCGCGCCCAAAGACTCGCGCGTCTTGTTCTATCGGGCCCAGGTCGAAGTCCGCCAGAGCCCCAGCCGAGCGATTCTAACCCTGCTCGGGATTCTCCGAGCGGACCCGACCGACACCAACGCAGCGCACATGCTGGCCACGATCTTCCTCTCGAGCGACGAGCCCGAGCGAGCGCTCACGTATCTCGAAAACGCGGCCCGGTTCGACCCCTTCGACGAAGCCACGACTCATAACCTCGTCGCCCTCCTGTCGCGCAAGCGCCCTCGGAGCGCGCTCGCGGTGACCAGCCGCTACATAGAGTTCTACGACAGCGCCAAGGTCACCCCTTCGCCGGTGATCGTACGAAGCCACGTCTCGATCCTGGTCGGACTCGGAAAGCCCGAGTCAGGGATCACGTTGGCGAAGGCCCTCTTCAAGCGCTACAAGCGGCACGAATACCTCCTCGCTGCCGCCGAAGCCCTGATTGCAATCCGAGAACTCGGGCGCGCCAAGGCGGTGATCGAGACGCTGCGCAAAGTCGCCCCCAAGAGCCCCACCCTCCGCAAGCTCGAGGCCCGGCTCAAGGACCTCGGCGGGTGAGTGAGTCCTCACCCGACGACTCCCCTCCCGACG
>JAESQQ010000236.1 GCA_016765095.1 Planctomycetota bacterium
CTAAACCGGAGGCCACGATTCTGAGAGGTCGCCCACGAGGGTGGTCTCACGACTCCCATTCGCTATGAAGGCGACCTCGCTCAGAATCGCGCTCCGCTTTACTAGGAAGAGTTGAGTGTTGAAAGGGGTCTCGTGCAGAACGCGTACGAAGAGCATTCCTTGGCGTCCTTGGCGTCCTTGGCGGTCAACTGTCTGGACAGGAGCGATAGCGCTCGCGCAGTAGATGGCGCCGATGCGCAGCGTGCGCCCTAACGCGAAGCAGACCCTAGGGCGTCCCGTACTCAACAACCTCCGCTAGCCAACCGCCGACGACCGCGTCTGACGGCATTCGCCAGTCGCCTCTGGGCGAGAGGGCCACGGTCCCGACCTTGGGGCCGTCCGCCGTGCAGGAGCGCTTGAACTGATTCTGGAAGAAGCGCTTGAGGAACAAGTGGAGCCACTTCTTGAGCACTTCGAGCGAGTAGTCGGTTCCGAACGCGACTTGAGCCAAGTCGAGGATCCGAGCGGGGCGCGCGCCTCGACGCACGAGGTGGAACAGGAAGAAGTCGTGGAGTTCGTAGGGTCCGATCACGCTCTCGGTCAGCTGCGCGATTTGGCCCTCGGCGTCTGCGGGGAGGAGCTCGGGGCTGATCGGTGTGTCGAGGACCGCGAACAAGACCTCGCGCAGCGCGGTCGGGTCTCCAGACGTCCACGACTGGACGCGCGAGTTGGCGACCCAGCGGATCACGAACTGGATCAGCGTCTTGGGGACCGAGCAGTTGACGTCATACATGGCTATGTGATCGCCGTTGTAGGTGCACCAGCCCAACGCCTTTTCGGAGAGGTCGCCGGTCCCAACGACGAGGGCCCGGTCCTGATTGGCGTAGGTCATGAGGACCAAGGTTCGCAGTCGCGCTTGGGCGTTCTCCAGCGTCACGTCCCCCAGGCTGGGGTCGCCTCGGAGCGCGTCCAGGAGGCCCTCGACGTCGTCGACCCCCGCGGCCGCAGGGTGCGCAACGGCCTTCAGCACGTCGAGGCTGAGGTCTGAGATCCCGACCTCGCGGAAGGTCGCGCCGAGCGCCTCTGAGAGCTTAAACGCGTTCCCGCGGGTCCCGCTCGAGGTCCCCAGGCCAGGCATCGTGACGCAGATCAAGTCCTTGCGTGACGCGCCGAGAATGTCGAGGGCCCCCGCTGCGACGAGCGCCGCGTGCGTCGAATCGAGCCCACCTGAGACGCCGAGCACGAGCCGCGAGTTGCCGATCGCATCAAGGCGGGTCGCGAGCGCGTTCGTCTGGATCTCGAAGATCTCCCAGCAGCGCGTGGCGAGGGTCTCAGGATCGCTCGGCAAGAAGGGGTGGCGCTCGACGGGGCGCCGGAGCGCCCCCTGAGCGGTGCGCTCGACCCGAAACGAGATCCGTCGGAAGGGGCGACGCGCCTCGCGAGAGCAGTCCCCGAAGCTGTTGGTTGAGACCCGCTCCCGGACGAGGGTCTCGAGGTCGACGTCGAGGGTCACGAGTTGGTTCTCGCGCGAGAAGCGTTGCGACTCGACCAGGAGGGCCCCGTTCTCACACAAGAAGGCGTCGGCGTCGAAGGCGAGGTCTGTCGACGACTCGCCGGGGCCGGCGGCCACGTAGAGGTATGCGCACTTGCCGCGGTCCGAGGCGGCTCGGGCGAGGAGGCGACGCAGCTCGGCCTTGCCGATCGTGAAGTTGCTCGCCGAGAGGTTGGCGATCACGGTCGCACCGGCGGAGACTTGCGCGACGTGGGGAGGCAGGTGGACCCAGTAGTCCTCACAGATCTCGAGGCCCAACACGAGGTCCTCGACGTTCTCGGCGCAGAACAAGAGGTCGAGCCCAAAGGGGACGTCGCAGTCGCCGAGTCGAACCGTCCGACCGGGCTCGACCTCGGTCCCGGGACGGAACCAGCGCGTCTCTTCGAACTCGCGGTAGTTAGGGAGGTAGGCCTTGGGCACCAAACCAAGGATCCGGCCCCCGCTGAGCACGGCGGCCACGTTGTAGAGCAGCCCACAGACTCGGAGCGGGAGCCCGACCACCGCAACGGGCGCGAGGTCCGCGCCGGCTCGGGCGAGCTCCAACAGCGCTTCGATACACGAGTCCTGGAGGTGTCGGTCCAAGAACAAGTCGCGCACGGTGTAGCCCGAGAGCCCGAGCTCAGGGAACACCACGATCGCGTCGCCTTGGCGGTGACTCTGGCGCCAAAGGGCGAGGGTGTGTTCGCGATTGCTCGCGACGTCCGCGACCGCGACGCTTGGCACGGCTGCACTAACTCGAGCGAATCCACGCATGCCGCGAGTCTCCCATCCCTTTTGGCCTGTGGGGACGAGAAGGTGTCAGAGCGTGATCGCTTCCAGCCAATGCGAGCCGCCCAAGGGGCCGTGGTAGCCTCGCGCTGACGTGGGTCCTTACGGACCCGAGTCGGTCGGGACCCCGCCAGCGTGAAGATCCTCGAGTATCAAGTGGACGAGGAGCTGTTCGAACTCGAGCAACTCCGCCTTGAGGGCGTGGTCACTGAGTTCACGGTTGACGAGGCGTGAGCCCGCCCGAGGGCCTCGATCCCGCGGATGAGGCGTCAGCTCCCTCTCCAGCGAATCCTGAGGAGCCTCTCGAGACGTCGGCTGAGGACGCCCCTCCCGACGAGCCGGAAGGCAGCCTGAGTGAGGACGAAGGCTGGTTCCCCGACCCAGACGCGAGCTCGACTCCGGGCGAACTTGACTCGGACGAGGGATCTCGACCGGCCCAGGCAAAGCCTGTGGTGCCGCTCCGACCCGCGATTCGCGGGCAGCTGGCAGCGCACTTGAAGCAAGTCGGCGCGGTCACGGCCCGGCTCGGGCTGGCTGAGGCCGAGCGCGCCCACGATCACTTGGCCTCGACGGCTCTTTGGCTGGCGCTCGCGAACCTCGACGTCGAGCTGGGTCCTTCGATCGAACGGTGGCTCGCGGGCTCGGCCTGGGACCATGTCTTCCCGGACGCACCTCAGACCCCAGCTCTCCAGCGGCTCGCGCTCGGCCTCTCGCTCCTAGACGCTGCCCGGCGACCCGGAACGCCCGCCAGCGCTCGAGCCCTGGCGGGACTGGCGGCCGTAGCGCTAGGTTGCGCCAATCCTCCCACTGGGCGCCGCCTCCAACCGGCCTGCGCAGAGCTGGGCTTCCTCCCGTTGACCGAGCAAGTCCCCGTCGCGCTCCCGATTCGCCAGTTGATCCTCGAGTTTCGCCACTTGGATCTGCGTCAGTCCCCCGCGCCGGCCTTCGTGGCTCGAGTCGAGGACCTCCCCGACCGCCTCGACCGAACCGAGCTCCTCGGCGTGCGCTTGACCGACCATCCCGCAGCGATCTTGGACCCAAGCTCGGCTTGGTGGACGGCGCTCGTCGGCTCGCGCTCTCCCAGCCTCGCGCTCTTGGCCCGCTTGGTGCTGACCAACCCCTCGCGAACCGAGGAGGACTTGCTCGAGGCGCTCGCCCTCCACGACCTGAGCTGGGAGGAAGAAGGAGCCTCGATTCGCCTCGCCGCGCTCCGGGCGACGCTCGCTGAGCGCTTGGCAGACACGCCGCTGGCGGGTCGTGTGCGCTCCGACGACAGCTAGTGCTGCCCAGCACAAGTTGCGGTAGACCCCAATGCTTTCGTAGGGGAGGGGTTTACCCCCTCCCGCGGGC
>JAESQQ010000237.1 GCA_016765095.1 Planctomycetota bacterium
CCAGGGGCCACCCCGCTCGCGAAGCGCTGAGCGGCCCGCCTCGCCCAAGCCAGGCTCTCCTCCGCCCAGAGGCCAGGGGCCCTTTCCGCCTCCACCCAAGCAGCCCGGGAGACGCGAGTCGTCGATCGGGCGAGAGCGCAAGCCCACCGCACAGGGGTCGTCCCCAGCACCTCGCGGAACGAGGACCCAGCGCTTGCTCGCCGGCGGGCGGGCGGTCACCGAGCGTCTCAAGGCGCGAGGCCAGCGCGCGACGCTTCGCTTTCATGCCAGCAAGCGCGAGCTGAACGAGACCGCCAACCTCGACGCCCTCAAGCGGACCTTCAAGGCCCTTCGCCGGAAGCCACGTCCGACGACGCCGATCGCGGGGTCCGACGTCCCCAAGCTGCTCCCCGTGGGCGGATCGGCTCCCCTCCCCGACGCCGCGCCGACCGCCTCCTTCCTCCGCGAGTTCCTCGGGGGGATCCTCTCCGGCCTGCAGCCTGCGGTTTGGCTGAGCTCTCTCTTGCTCGGGATCTTGGCCGCGGTCGTCGTGTTCTTCCTCGCGTGGAGTCCGCTGATCGGCCTCGCGGCGCTCGGTGTCGGTGGAGTCTGGCTCTTGGCCTGGCGGGTCCGCCTCGTCAACGACGTCGCCAAGCACAAGGGGGGTCGCTCTTGGCCGAACTGGGAGCAGGTCCCCGCCTCGTTCGCTATGTATCTCGGACTGAGCCTCCTGTTCCTGCCAGCGCTTGCCTGCGGGATCCACTCGCTCGGGCCCGACGCCCACCAAGTCGCGGCCTGGGACCCGACGCACCCAGACTCGGTGTTCAGCAAGGCCAGGATCCACCTCGGGGGCGGGGGAGGGAGCGGGCGGGCCTTCATTGGTGCGGTGGCCGAGGCGGCGGAGAGCTACAAGGACCGCGTCTGGGGGAGCCAAGACGCCCTCGACGCCGAGCGCGAAGCTCAGGGCGTGCGCCTCCTCGACGCGGACACCGACCGCAAGCGGGCTCAAGCCGAGGTGGCGATCGAGGCGATCCGCGAGCTCGCGGGTGACACGGTCGAGATCGACGATCGCCCCTGGCGAGAGGTCCTCGAGACGCAGCTCCTCGGTCTGCGAGCTTGGCTCGAAGACCCCTGGGACACGCCGGGCCGGGTTCTCCTCTTGGTGGCGCTCGCGCTCTTTCCCATGGGGCTCTTGGTCTCCGCGCGCCTCCAGACGGCCTACACCGTGTTCAACCCCCTCTTGCTCGTGCTCTCGATCCTCCGAACCCCGCTGACCTATGCCTCCGTGGTTACCGTGTTCCTCGCGGCGGACTTGCTGCTCGTGGGGGTGGTGTGGGTGGTCCCGCCGACTGCGACGGCGGCCTTGGGCGCCAGCGCAGGGCCTGGCGTCTCGGCGCTTGTGATCGGCGTCGTCGCGGTCTGGGCCTGCACCGTGAGCGGGGGAGTCCTGGGCCGCTACTACCGATCCCGGAGCGAAGCCCTCGGCTGGTAGGCCGGCTCCCAGCCCGACCCGCGGGGTTGATAGGGTGCCGCCCATGAGCGAACCCGATCCCTTTGATCTCCTCAGCGAGCTGGTCGCGATCCCGTCGGAGACCGGCGACGAGGGGCCCTACACCCAGCGCGTGGCGGAGCTTCTGGCTGGCGACGGCTACACCGTTGAGCTCCCCGAGGTCGCGCCGGGCCGGCCCAACCTCCTCGCGCGGCCGGCCGAGGGACCTCCGCCCGCGCTCTACTTCTCGACCCACCTCGACGTGGTCCCGCCCCACATTGATCCGCGGCTGGAAGGCGACGCCCTCTACGGGCGCGGAACGGCAGACACCAAGGGGCCGCTGGTCGCCATGTTGGCCGCCGCGCGGGTGCTCCGCGACGAGGGGATCTCGGCGGGCTTCCTGCTCGTGATCGGCGAGGAAGTCGATCACGTGGGCGCGATCCACGCCGCCAAGACGCTCGACCTCGGCGGCGCTCGGATCCTCCTCGGCGAGCCGACGCACTGCCGAGTGGTCAAAGCCCAAAAGGGCCTCCTCAAGCTCCGGCTCGTGGCCGGCGGGGAGGCTGGGCACTCGGCCTTCCCCGAGCAGGGCGTCTCGGCCGTGCACCACCTGCTGGACGCCTTGGAGGCGATTCGTCGCGAGCCCTGGCCAGACGACCCCCAGTTGGGAGAGACGACCCTCAACGTGGGGCTGATTGAGGGTGGCGTGGCGGCGAATGTGTTCGCGCCGGCTGCCTCGGCGGTCGTGTTGTTCCGGCTCTGCGCGAGCGTTGATGCGACCCTGACTCGGATCGACGCGATCCTGGCCGAGGACCGCTTCGCCGGCGCTGTGGCCCGGGAGGTGATCTCCAGCAACGACCCTCAGGTCCTCGATCCGCCGCCCGGGTTTGAGACCTGCGTGATCCCCTTCAACAGCGACGCGAGCTACCTCGCGCCGCTGGGTCCGGTCTGGCTCTGCGGTCCCGGCGCGATCGAGATCGCGCACTCGGTGCGCGAGCACATTACGCGCGAGCAGCTCGCCCGCGGCGTCGAGACCTACGTGGCCCTCGGTCGCGCTGCGGCAGGGCGCTAGGCCTCCCATGCGCCTCCTGACCGCCGACTGGATCTTTGCCGAGGGCACGCTCCGCGCGGGCCAGGGCCTGATCCTCGACGAGTCTGGGCGAGTCGTCGCGAATGGACTCTCCGCGGAGCTCAGCGCCCAGTTCCCCGACGCCGGGGTCGAGGAGTTCCCGGGACGCGCGCTGGTGCCCGGCACGGTCAGCGCACACAGCCACGCCTTCCAGGTCCTCCTCCGCGGAGCCGGCGATCACCCGGCGAGCTTTAAGGACTGGGTCACGACCCGGCTCTATCCCCTGATCAAGTCCCTCGACGACGAATCGCTTCAGGCGGCCTCGGAGCTCTGCTTCCTGCAAATGGCGCGGGCCGGGATCACCTCGGTCGGCGAGTTCCACTACGTGCACTGCGGCCGCGAGGAGGGCCACCCGCTCCGGGCGGTCGAGCAGGCCCGGATCGTGATCGACGCCGCCCGGCGGGTCGGCCTCCGGATCACGCTCCTCTACAGCCTCTACGACGTGTGCCGTCGCCCTGGCCAAGCCCGCATGGCTCATGATCCGAAGGAAGGGGTCGCGGCCGCTCGCCTCCTGGCCGCCGCTTACGCAGACGACCCCGGCGTCCAGATCGCGCCCGCTCCGCACTCGCTTCATGGAGCCAGCCGGGCCGCGATCGAAGCGGGCGCGGCGTTGGCGCGTGAACTCGACACTCCCTGGCACATTCACCTCTCCGAGCAAGAGGACGACGTGCCGTACGCGCAGGAGGCCTACGGCGCACGACCGCTGGAGGTCCTTGAGCAGTGGGGGCTGCTCGACGAACGGACCGTCCTCGTGCACGGGATCTGGCTCTCGCCCGAGGAGCGCGCGCTCTTGGCCGAGCGCGGAGGCTCGCTCGTGACCAACCCCACGACCAACATGGCGCTCGGGGACGGAATCGCCGAGCTGAGCGACCTCGTTCAACGCGGAGTGACCGTCGCGCTCGGGACCGACATGAACGCGGCTCCCAACGTGTTCGCCGAGCTGCGCGCTGCGGAATACCTCCAGCGGGTCGCGGGGCTGCGCATGGGCTGCATTCCTCGCGCTCGCTCCGAGGCGCCAGATCCCTCGCTGCTATTCGAGCTCGCGACGAGCAACGGGGCCCGCGTGCTCGGTCAGGAGACCGGCGCCTTGGCGCCGGGCGAGTGGGCCGATCTGCTCGTGGTCGACCTCAGCGACTCCTCGCTCCTCCCCGCGAGCGCTCTCCCGAGCAGCGATCCCGAGCGAGGCCTAGCGCTCTTAAACCTGCTCAGCTCGGCCATGGTCCCCGAGACCGCGCTCGCGGCGGTGTGGGTCGCGGGTCGCCCAATCCTGACGTGCGGCGAGGCCGAGGGCTTGGCCTTGGCTGACCTAGCCGCTCGGC
>JAESQQ010000238.1 GCA_016765095.1 Planctomycetota bacterium
CAGCTGATGAAAGGAGAAAGGAGGTCGCCCTCGAGGCGGACGTCCAACGCGAGCGCTACCCGGCCTGCGCGCTCAAGGGCGAGCCCGCCAACGTGCTTGTCGTCCCGGGTCAATCCGCAGCACGGATCGCGCTCGACCTCCTAACCTGCGTGGCCGAAGCCGAGAGCGCCGGACCCTTCGTTTGGAGTCTCCGCCATCCCCTCGGCCTGGCACCGCTAGGAGCGAGCGCCGAGACGATCGTGCACACCGCCCTCGTCACAACCGCGCTGGCGATCCAAGCCGACCTCCAGCACAAGGACGACCCAAAGACGCCCCTCCGAGAGGCCCTAGAGCGCCACGTCGCCGCGGCCAAGGAAGCCGAAGACGACGAAGACGCCGAGGACCAAGGCGCCGACGCCGCCGAGCAGGAGGGCAAGGAAGCCGCCAAGGCACCAACGCCAAAGCCGAAGCCGGCGCCGACGCCGAAGCCGACAGTGCCCGCCCCCAGCGAGCCAAAAGTCGAAGCAAGCCCACCGGAGGCTCCAACCGAACCTCCGACGCGCGCCGACGCGACTTCACCCCGCCGAGAAACGCGTTCGACGCCCAGGGGCGACGTGCCGCTGATCAGGGACCCAGACTCTCCGCACGAGCGCGCTCTCCGGGAGGAAAAGGCGAGTCGAGACCAAGCCAAATCGCGAGCTCGACAGGCCAAGCGCGAGCGGGCCGAGGGGGCTGAGCCCAAGAAAGCCACCCGCCCCCCCACAGCTCGTCCCAAGAGCGAGCAGGCCGGGGGCGGTGAACCCAAGAAGGCCACCCGCCCCCCCACAGCCAAGAGCGCGCCCAAGCCAGGTGCCGACAAGCCCAGACCCAAAGAGCGCCCGAAGCTAACCAAGGAGGAAGCCGAGGCCCGCGCGAGGCGAAAGGCCAAGCTCCGAGCACGCGACGAAGCCGCCAAGCGCCCACCCCCGCCGGCAGCGCGATAGCCAAGCGAGAAGGGTACGGGGCGGCACTGCCGCCCCCAAGGCCGACGTGCTGTTAGGGAGCACGGTCGCGCGTGGCGGCGCGAAGGCCTCGACGCGCTTGGGGAACGACCGGATGGCTGAGCGGCCGGCCCTTGTCCGCGCGGTAGCGCCCGTCTACGGTTGATCCGTGACCGAGCCAGCCGACGCCATTCCCATTGACGTACTCGTCGTCGGCGGCGGCATTCAAGGCCTCTGGGTGCTGAGACAACTCGAAGCGACAAAAGAGGAGGAGAAGCGCTCTGCGCTCCTCGTCCAGAGGCCGCGCGCTGGAGAGGTCCAATCCCTCCACAACCAGGGGTTCATCTACCAGGGATACTTCTACGCCCGCCAGTCTCGGGTCGCCAAGGCCATGTTGGAGGTGAGCGAGGCCTGGTCGGTGCTCTTTCAAGACCTCGAAATCTCACCCGTTCCAAACGCGCTCCTCGTAACGCGCGACGACAGGTTCCTTGCTCGCTGGCGCCGGCTCGGCCTCAGCACCAACTTGCCGCGACAGGTGCTCGAGTCAGGCGATGTCGCTTGGAAGACGCCGGAGGGGGTCGTCCCTGATCTGGGCGAGCTGCGCAAGGGGTTGTGGGCTCGCTACGCGGAGAAAGTCCGTGTCGGAGAGGTTGGATCCCTCGCTGACTGGTCCCCAGGTGACCTCGTCAGGATTCAGGCTGCGAGTGAGGAGGTGTTCCACGTCCGGCCAGAGTCGATCGTGCTCGCGGCGGGGCGAGAGAACGACGCGCTCCTCGAGTCTGCTGGCCGAGAGCCCGCAGACGATCTCGGAGACTGGGCCGTGTTCGGGGTCGCGCTCCGGCCCTTGAAGGAGGCCGCAATCCCGAAGTCTCGCCTCTGGATTCAGGAGGGGCTCGGGATCGCTCGCCCTCCCAGCGATCCGAAGGTGTGGGTCTCGAGCATCCAAGTCAAGGCTAGCGAGGGATGGCGAGCAGGCGCTCGTGTCCAAATGCGCGGGCTCTTGAGCCGGCGCGTGGAGCAAGAGCAAGGCCTCCGGCTATCGGACTACGAGTATCTGCCCTATTGTTCCGACTGCTGGCCAGCCCTCGATCGCGGGGGACCGGGCTACCAGCTCGTCAGTCGCGATGCCCTTCACGCGATTTGGCCGACCCGCTTGACGCTAGCGCCTGCGGCGGCGTTGCGGGTGGTGGAAGCGCTTCCGCCCGCGAAACACCCTGACCAGCAGTCTTTTCCGGGCAGCCCAAAGCCCCCTCCAAGTCAGGAATACTGGCGAACCTCCTGGGCCGACCGGTGGGAGAGCTATGCCGATTTCTACGGGCTGTGACAGAATGGGAAACATGAACGAGGGCAGGAACGAGCAGATCGAAACAGAGTTCGCGCCGCGAATCGAGGCTGCATTCAGCGCTCTCCTTGGCGCCTCGCCCGAAGCAGCGGAAGCTAGCTACGAGGCCTTGCAGGAAGCCGTCTTGGACCTGGAGGACACCTACGAGTCAGGGGGCCCCCAGGGAACGCTGCTGAATGCAGCCCCCAGACGTGCCAACCTCACCCTACTTCGCCAAGCCAGGGAGAGAGTTGAAGCCCCCGATACGGAGGAACCAGTCCGGACGCTGCTCGTACGTGGACTGACCCTGGTCGCGAGCGCGGAGTCTCGCGCAGATGCCGCCAGGTGGCTTCGGAATACAGAACCGGGGGCGGCCGATCTGAAGGCCCACGGACTCATGCTCCTGACCACGTTGGGTGGCCTCGAGTCGGTCGAGGATCTCGCCAGCTACGCCAGGCGCGACCCCCTCCGCGCATTGGAGGCGATCCGAACTCTGGCCATGAACGTCACTGGTGGGCTGGTCTTTCCGATCCCCGCCGTGGACCTTCGCTCCGAGGTGCGCGAGGCCTTGGAAGGAGCAGAGCAAGGGGATTCGAGGATCTCACCCTCAGCTCTGGGAAAGACGCTTGGGATCCTGTTCGCACTTCGGAACCAAGAGGAGATCCACTTCGACGCCGAAAGCACCCTCGACTGTGTGATCGGAGCGGCTCCGAAGCAGACTGAGGCTCTTCTCCGCCCGCACTCATTCAGGACGAGAAGCTCGCCCGAGGACTTTCCTATGCCACGCCGGCATCGCCGTGTCGCGAGCCGTGTTAGGTGAGCGAACCCCGCGGGAAGATCCTCACGTTCTACTCGTTCAAGGGCGGGGTCGGACGCTCAATGGCCGTCGCAAACGTCGCCTGGCGACTTGCGGAGCAGCACGGGTTGCACGTCCTGGTCGTGGACTGGGATCTCGAGGCGCCAGGCCTGGATCGATTCTTCCAGACTTCCCCCCCCGAAGCCGGGGGTCTCGTCGACTACCTCGAGGCCGACCTGTCCGGTGAGAACCCATCGCTCGTGGACTATCTGGTGATCCCTGACCGCGCCCCCTCTCAAGGCGTCCTCGAAGTCCTCCTCGCCGGTCGGTTGGACGCTGACTACGGTCCCAAGCTGGATCGCCTTCGAAGGCTGTTCGAGAACCCCAGCGATCGCTGGGCCGTGGCGTGGCTGAGCGAGGAACTCGCGAGCCACGCAGACTTGATCTTGATCGACAGTAGGACGGGTCTCAACGATATCGGCGGAGTTTGCACCCTCGACCTCCCCGACGGAGTCGTCTTCCTGACGTCGCCAAACGAGCAGGGTTATCAAGGCGTTGAGAAGGTTGCCCGAGCCGTGCGCGACCAGGGGACCCAGACCCCCACCTGGCTCGTGGTCAGTCGAATCCCTGTGGTCGAGGAAGCCGCCCTGGCAAGCGAATGGTGGGAGGCACACCAGGAGGTTTTCGAGGCGGCGGCCACGGAAGGCGTATGGGCGAAACCACAGCACCCAGAGGGGATTCGTAGCCACTGGCTGCCTCACCGGTCACGCTGGGCGTTCGGTGAGGGAATCCTCTACCGGGACGTTTCCCAGGAAGAGCCTGACGTTCTCAGGGACCGCTACGACGAGCTCGCGGGAGCGCTCGCGGGGTGGCTTCGCCACACGCGTCATCCTCCTGAGGGGATCGAAGCCCTCGGACTCGAGATCGAGGCAGCGGAGAAGCGGGCTGACTCCGCAGGACTGAGCGGAGCGCTCTATGAGCTTGGTGTTCAACAGCGCAAGCGAGGGGATCTCCACGCTGCGAGGCAGGCACTGGAACGGTCGCTGGCGATCGATCTCACGCTCCGGGACGAGCTCGGAGCCGCAGTTACCCAGCAGGCCTTGGCCGTGGTGTGCCTGGATCAGGGGGTCTACGAGGAGGCCGAATCCCTCCTGGAGGAGTCCCGCGCGACGGCAACTCGAATCGGGGACCAGCGCCTGGCTGGGATCGCGCTGGGCACTCTCGGGCAATTGGCAGCTCTGCGGAACCGGCCGAAGACCGCGATCTCCCACTACTCAGGAGCCCTCAAGACCCTAAAGGAGATAGGAGACACGCGCAGCCAGGCAGTCACCCTCAATGCGCTCGGTCAGCTTCTCGGCGAGTCCGACCCTGAGCGGGCGCGCGAGTCGTTCGAGAGAGCGTCCCAGTTGCTAGAGGGTCTCGGCGACCCGCATGAACAGGCGAACTCTTTTGTCGGCCTAGGCTACCTCGACTCACAGGCCGGCCGGTTTCTGGAGGCCAAGGACTACTTCGAGCGGGCGCTCTCCAGGAGGGAAGACCCATCGCGGGCTCGAGCGCGGGCTCTTACAGGACGCGGCGTCGCTCTCGCTAACCTTAGAGACCGCGAGAGAGGGGAACAGGATCTCCAAGCAGCGGCCAACCTGAGCCAGAAGCTCGGGGACGTCCAGAGCGAGATTCAAGCCCTCCAGGCGATGGTCGATCTGCGCTATCCCCAGCGGGCCTATCTTGAGGGACGGATCGCGATCCTCGAAAGCAGCAGCGTCCAGGCCCAGGTACAGAACTTCATCCAGCACATGCATGGCTTCACCCAGTCGCTGGTTCAAATCGACAAGACCACCGGTCAACCACTGTTCCTCTCCGAGCCCGGCCACGAGGGCACGCTCGCAAGCGGCTGCTTCGTGGAGAAGAAGGACGGCGAGCTCTCGCTCTACACCGCGAATCACACCGTCAAGGAGGGGGAGTGGGCTTGGGAGACAGGAATCCGGCTAGGAACCGACGGATCTCTTTTGCTCCCGATTCCCTCCCGCCGTGTCGTCGACTCGGCCCGCGACTTCGCGCAAATCCCCATGAGCCTCGAGCAACTTCGCGACGCGCGCCGCAGCTTCCCGGAACTCGAGGAAGTTCCCTTCCAGGTTCCGATCTATCGCGGTCCGCTCGGCCTCCCGCGAAAGGATCAGCTCTACGGTTTCGCTGCAGCGAACAACGCGCGCCTGATCCAGCAGCGCGAGCGGTATCTAGTTCGCGACTACTCCTATGAGATTGGAATGACCTTCGAGGGAGTCGACGCTGACTCAGGTCTCTACCGGTTTCGTCTCGCGCGAAAGCACCAGGGTGACAACTACTACGCTGGGGCGAGCGGCGCCCCGATCGCGGACCAAGAGGGTCAGATCGTAGCGTTGGTGTCCTCAGGAGACGCTAGAGCAGGGATCATCTTCGGAATACCCCTGGTCCCGGTCACCGAACCAGATCCCCCCCCCTCCGCCGCCTAGAAGGCCGCCAGGGCTCTTCGCCGACGAAGTAGACCTCCCGGTGCTCGAGGTGAGCGCCTTGTAGTCGATTTCAGTGACTCCGCAGTCCTGCGCAACCCTTCGAATGAGCTCGATTGCGGTGCTTGAGTCCTTCGGCTGCACTCCTACGGCCCGGATTGTCTCCTAGGAACGAAACCATCCATAGTTCCACGGGCCGATAGGACTCCTCGCGATTCCATGCGCACCAGGTGAAGCCAAGGATGGAAGAGCACTCCACTCCTGCGCGGGGTGGAGCTACGCCCTCGCCTGCCTGCTGGAACGCGCAAGTAGTGAAGCCGCCCTCCCTCAATCACGCCTCCCTCAATCGCGCCTCCTTCAATCGCCACACGCCCAGCCCAAGAAAAAGGTGATGAAGCTCCCGAGTGGCGGGGTAGGGGAGGTAGGAGGCTCCTAACATGGTCCAGGTGAACGAGCAGACTGAGGAGCAGGCACTCGTAGACGGGCTCCGTCGGCGCGACGAGACCGCGGTCGCGGCGCTTTTGGACCGGTTCTGGGCGCCCGCCTATCGGATCGCGACCGGAATCTGCACGGACTCGGCGGCGGCCGAAGACGTGGCCCAGGAGGGGCTGGTCCGTGCCCTCCAGGGGATCGAGTCCTTCCACGACGGCGCCGAGCTGCGCCCCTGGGTCCTGCGGATCGTCGCCAACCTGGCCCGGAACCAACGCCGCGGCTC